>JAICXX010000158.1 GCA_025934485.1 Chitinophagaceae bacterium | reverse complement strand
TACCAATGTGGATTTTTATAAACAGGTGCTGAAAGACGATTTCGACGCCTATCCGCTATGGGTGGCCCACTATCTGCAAAAAGAAAGACCCAGCATCTACCGCGCCTGGGCCTTTTGGCAACATAGCGAATCGGGCCGGGTCGACGGAATTATGACCAGGGTCGACTTCGATGTCTTCAACGGCGACAGCACCGAGTTCCGGCGGCTGCTGATCAACTGAGGGGTCTCGGCACGCTGCGGGCGGGCGGGCCAGCCGGGTGGCTCGTCGATCGCGAGCCGTTAGCTCGTATGATCCACCACGATCACCCATTGTCCGTCGATCTTCCGGAAAAGCAGGCTATAGGTGCCGCCTATATCTCCGGCCGCCGGCCGCTTGAGCAGCCATTTCCCGAGCACAAAACAATATTCCGGTGAAACCTGCCTGATGCTAAGCAGGGTAAAGAACAATTTTCCCATCTTCTCCGGCGTATCATAGTGTTTTTTATAATTGTTCAGCGTTTGTGCGTACCCATAAGTAAGACCGCTCTGGCCGACGAATACCAGCGAGTCGTTGTTCCAATACCCCTTCATGAATCCATCGATACTGCCCTGGTTCCACGCATCGGCCTGATCTGCCATGACCTTTCGGATGGCTTGTTCGGCATCCGTTTGGGCCGAAGCTACCATACAGCTGAAGACCGTAAACAAGCCGGCAAGTATTATTCTATTCATGGCCGAATTTACTCATACCTCGTCCATTTCGTGCAACAATTGTTTTAATTTTTTGATGTGACGACCGTAGAGCTTGTTGACATAACGCCGGTTCAGGAACCAGGTCGCTAACCCGAAAGGGATCAGTAAAGCCAGCAGGAATTCCGGCTGGAACCACCATGGCGGCACCTGCCGGGGATGTACCTCCCGATAGCTGTATTCCAGGATCCAGTAAGCGAGCGTCAGCGCGGCAAATTGCACCAGCGTACTCGACCAATAATAGAACCGGACATATTTGCCCAGCACGGCAACCTGACGCGCCAGGTTGCTCCGGACCTCACAGGTAACGCATTGCATCTTCTTCAGCAGCCGGAATTTCAGTGTATAATAAATCCAGTAAAATACGAGGATGACACCCATCACCACCGAGATGCCCCATAGTTTTCCCTGGAACATCGTAAGATAAAGGACGATGGTTGGAATATACGTCGCGAGCATCCACAGGCTTTCCCGCCGTGTATTGCGCCGCATCCTTTCTATAGGCCCGCGGGACCGCTCCTGCAACATCGAAGCCAGCATCCCGGCATGCTCCTGATCGTCCCCCGCAGGGATCTGCTGCTCCCGCCAGATCGTTTTGAGGTTATCCAATTCCATAAGCGGCCTCCTTGGTCATTTTACGTAATTTTTCCTTGATCCGGTTCATCTTGACCCGCAGGTTGTTCTGGGGGATGCCCAGGATCTCCTCCATCTCATGATAAGGTTTGTCTTCCAGGTATAGCATCGTCAGCGCCTTTTCCACCTCCGTGAGCTTATTGATGGCAGCATACAATTGTTGCAGCTGTTCCTCTTTTTCCGTGGAATACTGAATGTCCTGCAGCTGTGTGGGCAAAAGATCGGGGTCCATGGGGGTGATGTGCCGGCGCTGTTTGCGCAGATCGGAGATAGCCGTATTCAGCGCGATCCGGTAAAGCCAGGTGCTGAAGCGCGATGCTCCCCTGAATGAGGGATAGGACCGCCAGAGCTGGATCACCATCTCCTGGAACAGGTCCTGCCGGTCGGCCTCTGTAGCCCCATACATCCGGCATACCTTGTACAGGATGCCCCGGTTCTCGCTCACCAGGCGAATAAACTCGTCTTGTAATATCGGCGATGGCTTGTCCATAAAAATAACCCCATCGCCGATATCCGGCTAATGATGGGCCTTCGGCCGGCGAACCTCCGGTCCGCTTAGTCGGCGATGGCTTGTCCAACCGGGGATTTTGTCAATAATACAATTTGTCGGCCGCCCGCAGAAAATATTACATTGCAGCCATGAAGAAGATCTATCATCTTAGCTCCTGTACCACCTGTAAGCGTATCCTTGACGAGACCGGGGCCGGCTCCAAAGGGTTTGTCCTGCAGGATATCAAGACGGAAAAGATCACCCCCGCCCAGCTCGACGAGCTCAAGGAAAAAGCCGGCTCCTATGAGGCCCTTTTCAGCCGCAGATCGCTAAAATATAAAGAGATGGGACTAAAGGACAAAGTCCTCACCGAAGCCGATTATCGCCGGCTGATCCTCGGGGACTATACCTTTTTGAAACGCCCGGTGACCATCGCGGGGAAACAGATCTTCATCGGCAGCGAAAAAAAGGCGGTCGAGGGCCTCAAGGCGGCCGTGTCGAAGTAGCGGGCTGGGGCGGCGGCGCCGGGGGTGGGGGTCGGGGTGGGGGGTCGGCGCGGGGCCCGGAGGTCGGGGCCGGGCCTTAGCCGGAGTGGGCCTCAGCCGGGGTGGAACCGCTGCTAATTCGTCGGTAGCCTTTTCAATCCCAGGATTCCCTGCTGCTGCACGACCCGCACGTTGACGAACCCCCGCATGCCCGCATAATCCCGGGCACTGCTATGCAGATACGCCTCCGGCTGCTCTACGATCATCTCCCGTACCGGGTTCTCGTGAATGTGGGCAATACGGTCGAGCAAACGCTCAGGTTGCTGACAATCGATGCGCAAGGGGCTGCTGCAGTTCTGCCATAAATGGAATTTTTCGATCCGCCGGAGCGGCTTCCCATAGTCTTCGAAATGCCGCATCATCCACTCCCGGCGAAAGTCCATTTCCATCTCCAAAGCCTTGAGAATGAGCGGCGTAGTATATTTCTTGAAATCCCGCTCGAAATACGCCGGCGCCATCGCATCCTGGGGCCGCACGATCAGATGAAGATGACTCGACATGAGGGTCCAGGCATAGACGATCAATCCGTGGGCCTCGGTAAAATAGTTCAAGGCCTCCACAACTACCTGTTTATAAGCTGGCCTCACAAACACATCGATCTTATCAACCGTATTCAACGTAAGGAAATAACACGCATCAAGCGGGATGATCGGCTTATCATTCGACAGCATGGCCACTTTGTTTTTATTAACGAAACAATAATTTTTGACGGGCGTCCAGGTGTAAAAAGGGGGGTGATCTTAAAGTTACAAAAATCCCGGCTTTTCGTTTGTTACGTTAACTTAATTTTTTCGTACCCGTTGGCCAATTTTACCCGTTGCCGGGGATAGGCGCTGCAATAAACATAATGAACGGGATCGTCCACAAATTTTGCATCCAGGACTTTATCGAGGGGAGTAGGAATGGGCTTGTCCTTTTTGACGACCTTTTCCAGGTCTACGGGCTGATTGCCGAACTGCCAGAAATGATGCTCCGAATCATGCTGATACCGGTTAGCGAAGAAGTGAAAAAGACGCATCAGCCACTCTTTACGCGTTTCGTCCGGATGCTCCGAGATGGCCCGGAGTATCTGCTTGGCTGAAGAACTCTTTAGATCCCTTAACACTTTCGGGAGATTGCTCCTCCCTTCTTCTACATCGGCTATCATATACAACTGGCTGGGCAGGATCGCATATTCGTATACCCGTAGCCGTTTGTTCTCAATGCAGTAGTTGAGGTTATCTACCAGCAGATCACAATATTCGCAACGGGTGAATACATCGATCCCGGCGACTACGGTTAGGGTTACAAAATACAATCCCTTAGGCTGTATCTTGTACATTTCGGTCATGCGTAAAAGATAGCAAACTTTTATGAAAATCAATAGCTGCGCACGTTTTACGCTACTTCGTACAGGATTTTTTTTATGATCGGCCGGATTGTCGTTCCCACGTCTAGAATATTTCCAGACCGTGGATGTTTTCCCCGCAGAATTTCATCATTCTGCATGGTGAGGCCATCACTCTATAATGCGCAGCTTTGCATAATTGAGCTTGATCTTCTTTTCGCCATTGAATTCGAATTTGATAGTCGCCATCGGATCGTTGACAGATCCCTCCATACCTGTCACTTCACCGAAACCGAATTTCTGATGCTCTACTTTTTGGCCCACTTGCAAAGCGGAGGTGTCGCTGGCAACGAAATCGGCGGATGGATTGTGCTCTACGGTCTTACCATAGGCGGGCTTGGGCGGAATATATTGAGGACGGGTGTCTTTTTTTGCCGGCGGCGGTCCATATCTCCGCTCCGCCTGATCGGAGGAATTACCAAAACCACCCCCGTGCATCCGGTCATAAGCTGACCCGGAAGGACCGAATGAGCCCTGGTTCCGGGCGCCGCCGCCTGCGAAGCTGCGATCCAGGTATTCCCCGGGGATCTCGTCGATGAACCTGCTGGGTTCATTCTGTACCAGGTTGCCAAACCGGTACCGTGTATTGGCATAGGTGATCCAAAGCCTTTGCTTGGCGCGCGTAATGACCACGTAGAACAACCTCCGCTCTTCTTCCAGCTCCTCGCGCGTGTTGATCGCCATCGCATTGGGAAAAAGCATCTCCTCCAGACCTACGGCAAACACGCAGGAGAACTCCAGCCCTTTGGCGGCATGGATGCTCATGAGCTTCACCGTATCGGCATTGGGATCCTTCTCATCCGCATCCGTCACCAGCGAGATCTGCTGCAGATAATTCCCCAGCGTCTTGGTGTCGGCCTCCAATACGCCATCGTCATCGGGGCGCTCGGTAAACTCTTTGATGGAGTTCAGCAACTCCTGGATGTTCTCATACCGGGCGAGACCTTCTGTGGTCTTATCGTTGAATAATTCTTTGACAATGCTGGTTTGCTTCCCTACATGCGTGGCTACATCATAGGCATTCTTCATGCTCAGCATAGACGCAAAGCTGCGGATCATCAGCACAAAGTTATCGATCGCTTCCAGCGTGCCGGATTTAAAACCGAACATCGCCGCACTCTCCAAAACTTCCCAAAGGCTGATGTTACGGGTATTGGCTTCCAGCACCGCCTTGTCGATGGTGGTCTTGCCGATGCCGCGTGCGGGATAGTTGATAATCCGTTTCAGCCCTTCTTCATCCCGCGGATTCACGATCACCCGCAGATAAGCCAGGAAATCCTTGATCTCCTTACGCTGATAGAAGCTGATGCCACCGAACATCGTATAGGGGATCGCCATTCGCCGCAGACTTTCTTCAAATGCACGGCTCTGTGCATTGGTCCGGTAAAGAATGGCAAAATCCCGGTTATTGAAATGATTCCGTAACCGCTGCTCCTGAATGGTGTCCGCTACGAATTTCCCTTCTTCGTTATCCGTCATCATCCGCACCAGCCGGATCTTCTCGCCGGGCGCGTTGTCGGTCCAAAGGTTCTTGGGTATCTGCCCCTTGTTGTTCTTGATGACTTCGTTGGCTACGTTGAGGATACTCTGCGTGCTGCGATAGTTCTGTTCGAGTTTTACCACCTTGACATCCTCGTAGTCTTTTTGGAATTGGAGAATGTTCTCGATGGTAGCGCCCCGAAAACTATAGATGCTCTGAGCGTCATCCCCCACTACGCAAACATTTTCATGGGCCGCGCCCAGCAGCTTTATGATCTCATACTGAGCCGGATTCGTATCCTGGTACTCGTCGATCATGATATACTTGAACTTGTGCTGGTATTTATGCAGACTTTCGGGAAAATTCTTCAGGAGTTCGTACATTTTGATCAGGAGATCGTCGAAATCCATTGCCCCGTTCTTGAAACAACGCTTGGCATAGGCATCGAAGATCTGCGCGATAGCGGGCCGGTTCGCGCGCATGTCTTCTTGCTGAATAGCATAATCGTTGGCGTATTCTACCGGTCCCACCAACGCGTTCTTGGCCGAAGAAATGCGGTTGTAAACCACATTCGGCTTATAATGTTTGTCATCGAGGTTCAGCTCGTTGATCACCGTTTTCACCACGCTTTTGGCGTCATCGGTGTCATAAATAGTAAAATTGTTGGGATATCCCAGGCGTTGGGCCTCTCCGCGCAGGAGCCGGGCAAATACGCTATGGAACGTTCCAATATAAAGATTGCGCGCTTCTCCGCTGCCCAGGATCTTTTCTATCCGCTCCTTCATCTCTTTGGCGGCCTTGTTAGTAAACGTAAGTGCCAGGATATTAAAGGCATCTACCCCCAGCGCCAGCAAATGCGCGATCCGGGTCGTCAATACCTTGGTTTTACCGCTCCCCGCGCCCGCCACGATCATGATCGGACCGTCCTTATGCAATACCGCTTCTTTCTGCCGGTCATTCAATTCGCTGATATAGTCTCGCATGTCGCAAATTTAGCTAAATTGCCCATACCAAAGTCGCCGAAGACGACTCGGCCGAAGGCCAGAAAATATTATGTTACCCGAAGCGCTACACTATTCCACCGACGATACCATCGCGTTTGTGCTGCCGCTGTTTAAGCTAGTTCTGGGCATTCATGAAACCGGATTCGTGGCCCCATTCGAACGCGAAGACGCCCTTTTCACCACCGATGGCGTTCTCGATGTGGATAAATCTTTTGCACATCCGCCGCAATTGGCGTCCTACCGCCTACAGGCACTTTTTCCCCGTAACGACGCCGGTCCGCTCGAGATCACCAACCCGCAGCATACTGCCGGCATGGCGGCTTATCTTCCCGGCTACCAGTGTTTTGAAATGGACCTCGGTCATCATGATCAGCAAACGGATATCTTCTGCTTAGGCCTCCTGCTGGGGGCGACAGCCCTGAACCTCGATCTGCATAGTGCCGACGACCTGGCGCAGTTCGTCCGGGCCAGAACCAACCCTCCGCAGCACAACCCCCGCATCCACCCTACGGTCAGCCGATTGATCACCGAGACTACCGAACTCGACCGCTCCCGTCGTTCCCGGGACCTTTATGATGTGATCAGCCGGCTCGAACACTACCGCGATTTCGATCCCGAGCGACAAGCCGACCTCAGCCAGATACCCGGCTGGGTAGACAAGGGGCCTACGGAACGCGACGGCATGATCCTGAATAAACTTCGTAACCGGCTTTTCGATATCAGCCGCAGGAACCGGCTGCTGTATTACCAACCCAATCTTCGGCTTGTTAACCTTACCGTGAGCAGCGTTCCCCTCGTACTGCATTACCAAAGCATCCGGCCGGAGCTGCTCTTTACCTGGAATGGCGAAATTGCGGAGAAGATCGCGGGCCGCAAAAAAGTCGGTCCTGACGGACAAGCCGCCTCCGGCGGCTTTGGAGAAATCCTTCTCAATAAATACCTCCGTTTCGAAGATTATCCCTGGTTGCCCGCTTCGCTCGACCGGGTGCGTGTGGACGCCCGCCGCGACGAGCAGGAATATGGATTCAGCGCCCTCAAACTGGCGATCGCCTTCCTCAGCTGGAATAATCTCAAAGACGCGCCCGAAGAACGCATCCAGACCCCGCTGCTCCTGTTGCCGGTGAGCTTGAAGAAGAATAAAAAGGTCAGGGAAGATCACTATATTCTCAAGACCCTGGATAACACGGCCGAAGTTAATCCGGTGCTCGCCGGGTTGTTGCGCGAGCTCTATGGCATCCGGCTCCCCGATTATATCGACCTGGACGAGATGAGTCCGGAACAGTTCTACCAGCTCCTCCGGACACAGATCGAAGAGGTCAACCAGGGCATCCGGCTGAACTATATCGATAAGCCGCGCATCCGCATCATCCAGGGCGAGGCCCGCCAGACCGCCGGCAGCTATCGCCATCGCTTCAAAGCCGCGGCGCCGGAAGCCGCGGCGCCTCCCGTCGAACCGGCTCCGCCATCAGACGCGCCCAACCCGCCGGTTGAACCGGCTCCACCGCAAGATGCAGTCGCGCCGCCGGTCGAGCCAGCGTCCGGCCCTGAATCCCCGGTCGAACAGACTCCGCCGCCAGCCGCAGCTCCAGCGCCGGTCGAATCCCAGCCAGCCCCGACACCGACACCGCCGCCGCCAGCTCCTGCGGCGCGCGAAGAGCGTTTCGAACTCACCGAAGGCTCCAACGATCCCCATAGCTGGGACTTCGACGTCTGCCACATGGTCCTGGGCAACTTCCACTATAAGAAGATGAGCCTGGTCCGCGACTACAACACCGTCATCGACCGCGGCCAGCCCCACCCTTCTTTCGACGCTCTGTTCAGCGAAGAACCAAAAGATTGGCCCGAACATCTCTTCGACGGGAATGCCCCGGCAGATTGGTTCCACGTCGTCCCCGCCGACCCCACGCAAACCAGCGCCATCCTCCAAAGCCGCGCCGGCTACAGCTACATCATCCAGGGACCACCCGGCACCGGCAAAAGCCAAACGATCACCAACCTCATCGCCGATTTCGTTGCCCGCGGCAAGAATATCCTCTTCGTCTGCGAGAAACGCGCCGCCCTCGACGTCGTCTACCACCGGCTAAAACAGGTCGGCCTGGAAGAGCTGTGCTGCTATATCCACGACAGCCAGGGCGATAAACGTGACTTCATAAAAAATCTCAAGGCCACTTATGAGGATTTCGTCACGAATAAAATGGACCTCGCCGCATTAAAACAGCAACGCGATGCCCTGCTCCACACCATGAGCCGACAGCTGGTACTGCTCCGCGATTTCCACGATATCAGTATGTCTTGTTCGTCCGAGGACACCGGCACCGGCCTCACCGTACGCGCCCTCACCGAAAAACTTATCGCTCTCCGCCACCACCTCGTACCACTTACGGTAGCCGAAGAGGAGCTGCTGCCGGCATTTACCGAGTGGCTAGCCGCCCAATCCGTCGTCAGCGAACTGGAAGTATTACTCGATGAGACGGAACCGGGATCTACCTTTTCAACCCACCCTTATAGTCATATCAAGGAGTCCATCTTTTTGTCGGCGAGTCCCTACCAGGCGTTGGAATCGGCCATACGTGAAAGTCTGAGGGCTCTCGACGAAACCGAAGCATTACTCGGCGCGAGTCCTCTCGACCCACAAACGCAGCAGGACCCCGAACGGATAAAAAGTCTGGTTCAGTTCGCCGTGCTTCTTTACCCCCTCGCCCGAACCGGACACATCACCCTGGCCGACCCCGATAGCACAGCCGCACAGGAGTGGCAGGAACAGCTTCGGCACTACCGCAACCAGCAGGAAAACTACCGGCAGACGCAACAAAAAAATTCTCATTGGCAGCAAAAGATCGACGAACGCGATCTCGACGCCGCGCTTCAACTGGCGACCAAATATGAACACGCCTTCATGGGCAGATTCAACGGCAGCTGGAAAAAATTCAAACATCAGCTGGAACCGCAGTACGATTTCTCCGCGCATACTGTCCGGCCCTCCTACCAGGTCCTTTTACAAGGCCTCCGGACCGAATATGCAGCATCGGCCCAGCTGGAGCAGACACGCCGCTCACTCGAAGACCGCTATAGGTTCGGCCAAAATCTCGACACCGCCATCCTGAGCATCGATATGCTTCAAAGCCGCAAGGGTCATCCCGACCTGGAGTATCTACTGCATCATCCCGATGGCCCCGCACTCGTGTCGTCGCTATACCATCTGCACCAGCCGCTCAACCGGCTCGAGACCGCCCTCGGCCGTTGTCTGCAGTCGCCGCCGACCCACTCTGCCGGGCATGAGCCGGGCCAAGGCCTCGCTCGCGGGCTCGTGCCCGCCTCGACCTTCTCCGCCATCCGCGATGCATTGCTCAATATCCAGCTCAACATGGATGCCCTGCCCCAGTGGCTTCCTGCCCTTCGCGGTTTCTCCGCACAACCCGAAGCAGTGAAAACCGCCCTGCGCCAGTTATCATTGAGAGGACAACAAATGCAGGCCGCTATCATCCGCAAGACGCTGCAGCAACTCTATCAGGCCCATCGCAACTATGCCGCCACCGAGGGGCAGACGCTCGAAAAAGCAGTTCAGCAGCTCGGTACTTCCTACCCCGCCCTTCAGGAGATCAATGCCAGACTGATCCGCGCCTTCGTCCGCCAGAAATTCCTTCATCAGCTGGATCTGAGTGGCCGGGCTGCGGGAGGGCTCACCGAAGAACAAAAACGAGTCAAAAAGACCTTTACAGAAGGCCGAAAGATCCTCGAGAACGAGTTCGGCAAGAGCATGCGGTATAAAAGCATCCGTGAACTCGCGGAAAAAGAAAGCGGTCAGGTGCTAAAGTTGCTGAAACCGGTGTGGCTGATGAGCCCCTACAGCGTGAGCGACAGCCTTCCGCTCGACGACGAACTTTTCGATGTGCTGATCTATGACGAAGCCAGTCAGATCACGCTGGAGGAAGGTGTCCCCGCGCTATATCGGAGTAAACAGACCATCATTGTGGGCGACGAGAAGCAAATGCCGCCTACCGATTTCTTTAGTTCCGGCGCCAAGGACAAAGACCCCGATGACCTCGAAGGGAACGAAGTCCGGGACGACGAATGGCTTAGCGATGATGCCGATAGTCTTTTAGCACAGGGCGCCCGGAAGTTGACAAGCACGTTGCTAAGCTGGCATTACCGCAGCCACTACGAGACCCTGATCAGCTTTAGCAACCACGCTTTCTATGAAGGCGCGTTGCTGACGATCCCTGATAAGACCATCCACCACCAGGAAAAAACGCAAATCCGGATCAGCAAACCCGAGGAAGCCGTCTTCCACTCAGACGCCCTTTTCGACCGGAGCATCAGCTTTCATCAGCTTGCCGAAAGCGTTTATGAGAAACGGAGCAATCCTGCCGAAGCCGCGTATATCGCCCGGCTGGTGCGCGAACTGCTGCGCCGGCAAACCGCCGAAAGCATCGGAATCGTCGCCTTTAGCCAGGAGCAGCAGCGGGCCATCGAAACCGCACTCGACACGCTGGCAGGCGAAGATGCGGCATTTGGCGGTCAGCTGGAAGACGCCTACAATCGAATAGCAAACGACCAGTTCGTGGGGCTGATCATTAAAAATCTGGAAAACATCCAGGGCGACGAACGGGATATCATCATCATCAGCGTCTGTTATGGTCCGGACTCGCGCCGGCGTATGCTGATGAACTTCGGTCCGGTAAACAAAAAGGGGGGTGAAAAGCGGTTAAACGTTCTCTTCAGCCGGGCGCGTAAACATATGGCCGTTGTCAGCAGCATCCGCTACGAGCAGATTACCAACGAATACAACGAAGGCGCCGCTTATCTCCGCCGCTTTCTACAATATGCCGAGCTCGTGAGCACCGGGAAGATGGCGATGGCCCGGACCATTCTCGATGGGCTAACGCCGCATAAAAACTCCGGCGGCGACGCTATAACACCCGCCGTCATTCGCACGCAGCTAAAAGATCAGCTCACGGCGATGGGCTACGAAGTCGCGGGGCCCATAGGCCAATCCGATTTTAAATGTTCGCTGGCCGTAAAAAAGAATGTCGCGGATGAAGAATATGCGCTGGCGATCCTCATCGACGATGAAGATCATTATCGCAACGAGAATCTGGTCGAACAGTATTACCAACGTCCGGCGATCCTGCGCGATTTCGGGTGGAAAGTCCTGCCGGTCTATGCGAAGGATTGGCTCCATCAGCCACAACGGGTGATGGAACAGATCGTCAGGGAGCTCGCCACCCATCCCGGCACAGGTCCGGCGCCCGGCGCGCAAAGCCTGGCAGAAGTACAGAACACGGCGACAGGAACAAACGGTTCCGGACTAGCAGGCGGGCCCGCGGCAGCAACCACTACCGGCCAGTATGAGCATCTCGATTTTCACCGGCTGGTGGGTCCGGCGGATGGACTGTTCTGGGAAGCGGCAACCGAACGCAACAAGCTGATCATCCGTTGGGGAAGAAAAGGCGCAAGAGTACAAATCCGCCTGCGCACCTTTGCGGATGAAACGGCTGCCCAAAATGAGCTCGCCAAACAGGAAGAAGAACAAAGACAAAAAGGATTCGTACCGGGCCCCGAAGATCAGTCCGATCAGGAACCACGCTGAGCGCCGCCCGTAAAGCGGGTGTTCTTTACTGCTCCTTTGCTGGTCTTACCCTTGCCGGAGGGAAAACCGGGGATATTACTCTTGGCTGCAGCCGGCTGTTTGCCGTCTTTCTTCTTTTTATTATTGCCGTTGAGGAGAGACATAGTACAATTTTTTATAAGATAACAGAAATACGAAAGTAATAAATTTTTTTTGCATGGCTAAAGAACTCTATTTTGACATCAGCTCGGAGAATACCGGCGGTAGCTTGTACCGGGTGCCTGAACCCAACGGTGAAATAGCCTTTCTCTACAATTACAGTGTTGCCGATCCAAAGTCCGGCGAAGTAACGGTCTTCGATACCTGGTATGTCAGTTTCGAAGCCTTCTGGAAGATATTAACGAAAGATCCCGAATGGTATTATTTACACCCTTTATTTGTTCACCCGGAACAGCGGGAATTTGTGCGGGAGGCGTTAAAACGGGTGAACTGGGCGATCTACCCGGATAAAAAATGGCAGGAAAGTCATCAGCGGCAGTGGAAAAAGGTTTTGAGCGATCCGCCGACTTATTATGCCTCGTAAAACTCTTCCCCGTATACATCGATTAGCGGCTGGCCTATCCGTTGTAAATACTCGTTGCATTGTTGCAACAACCGGGGCGAGGCATTGGAAGAATAATAATCTCCCCTGTACCAATAGCTCAAAAGCGGCTGGATCGGGATCTGATCTTCCCGCTGACCCTGCAGGATCATCCAGTGCAGCCTGGCGATCTCATTATCCGGAAGATGATTGAAGACGCCACCGCTCAAAAGCTCTCTTGTTAGGTCGACTAGTGATTGGGTCATAGCATTTATCTTTAGTCTAAAGTTCCTGCAATAATGTTACCTCAGTATTATCTCTTCAGGCCTTGAGCGCTTTCGGGCCGATACCGGGTTTCCGCACCCAATGCGATAGTTCGGTATTATTATCGGAAAGCAAGGTAAGGACCCCATCCCGGAGGCGATAACGACCGGCGCTGCGGAGACTCTTGATGAATGCCGGCTCATTATATCCCGTACAGGACTTCTTCGTGATGTTCATTTTGTCGCCGAAAGAAAGGCTGCTGTCGGTCTTGCTGAACCAGAACTCCCCATGCATATTATTGCAGCCGGTGTTCCCCGAAAAACGGGATTTTTCCAGGTTCAGGTCCAGCGTGGGGACCTTGCCTGCGGCCGTATCCGAAGGCAGCATTGGTTGAAGGTACCACATTCCACCAAGGGTCGTAGTATCCCGCTGGCCCGGCGGGGTTCCGATCCTGGCAACCGTCGCCAGTGTATCGTCGGTCTTCGCGGTATGCGCCGGACCGGCATTCTGACAGCCGGCAAAAATGAGCAATGGAAAGATGGCTATGGATTTCATATTGGATAGCTTTAGAACGTATAACTGGAAAAACTATGCCAGGCCGGCGGGTAATTTAATCCCCGCCGGTGCCCTGCGGGTCGGCTTGCGTTGCGCCACAAGCTCGCGGGTATCGTTTTGGACTACATCGGGAGCTTTCCCGTATGCCCGGGATAATGAGTACTCTGGAAGTAGCGCGTTTTAGACGCTGACATGTTGCAGGATCACCCGGTAAAGCTCATCGGGATTGAAGGGTTTCACTATGACATCGTTGAGACCGGCGGCAAAAGCATCGCTTTCCACTTCCTTTGGCATAC
>JAICXX010000207.1 GCA_025934485.1 Chitinophagaceae bacterium | reverse complement strand
GCGGACAATCTTTAAGGAAAATCCCGTATTATATTATAGCAACAACATCTCAATGTGTTCTATTCCATCTTCGAGATAGATTTCCCCTTTTTGGACAAAGCCGAACGATTCGTAGAATTTAGTCAGATAGCACTGCGCGCCAATTCTTATAGATTGTTTACCGTACAGACGATATAAGGTCTCGATGCTCTTGTCGAGTAAGTCGCGCCCTACTCCGAACCCGCGTGCTGCTGGTGAAGTTACGACCCTGCCTATAGAAGATTCCACATAGGAAATTCCCGACCCTAACAGTCGTGAATATCCCACCAGCTTACCATCTCTCCATCCCATGAGATGATGACATTTTTGATCTTTATTATCCATGTCGAGGAACACACAATTTTGTTCAACGACGAATACTTCGCTGCGTAACCTAAGGATGGCATACAACTCATCGGGCGTTAATTCGGTAAAGGTCTTGCAAGTCCACGTTATCATATCAATAGTTGTATTTATCACCCCACAGGCTACGCAGGAACTTTCGCAGCTCCTCTTCGCGTGCGTTTTTCCCGGGTTCGTAGAAGGTCGTTCCCTCCAGGCCGGCAGGCAGATATTCCTGCGGCGAGAAATTCTTTTCATAGTTGTGGCTGTACGCATATCCCTTCCCATAGTCGAGGTTCTTCATCAACTTCGTGGGGGCATTACGGATATGAAGGGGAACCGGCAGATCGCCCGATTGCCGTACCGCCTGTTCTGCGGCGCCGATTGCCATAGTGGCGGAATTGCTCTTGGGTGACGACGCCAGATACGTCGCGCATTGCGATAGGATGAGTTTCGACTCCGGCCAGCCGATCTTGTTCACGGCCTCGAAACAGGCGTTTGCCAATAACAACGCATTGGGGTTGGCATTTCCGATGTCTTCGCTTGCCAGGATCAGCATCCGCCGCGCGATGAACTTCACGTCTTCTCCACCTTCGATCATCCGCGCGAGCCAGTACACGGCGGCATTGGGATCGCTGCCGCGGATGCATTTGATGAACGCCGAGATGATATCGTAATGCTGCTCGCCTTTCTTGTCATATAGCGCGATGCGTTGCTGTGCGATCTCCATCACCTTTTCATCGGTGATCACCGCACCTTCGCCCGCGCCGTCGACCACGACCTCCAGGAGGTTCAGCAGCTTGCGGGCGTCTCCACCCGAGATATTGATCAGGGCCGCGGTCTCTTTAAGCCCGACCTTCGATTCACGCATCCACGGGTCGTCCCGCATGGCATGGGTCAGCAGCTGTAAGAGGTCCTCTTCGTTCAGCGGCTTCAGTACGTAGACCTGGCATCGGCTCAGCAAAGCGCTGTTGACCTCGAAAGAGGGGTTCTCCGTCGTCGCCCCGATGAGCGTGACCACACCCTTCTCCACCGCCCCCAGTAACGCGTCTTGCTGCCCCTTGTTGAACCGGTGGATCTCGTCGATGAACAGGATGGCCCTGGACCCTTCCTTCGCATCGGCAATCACCTCCCGCACTTCCTTTACCCCGGAGGAGATGGCGCTGAGGGTGTAGAAGGGGACCTGCAGGGTGTTTGCGATGATCCCCGCTATCGTCGTCTTACCGGTGCCGGGAGGGCCCCACAGGATCATGGACGGCGGCTTCCCATGCTCGATGGCCGTACGTAATACGCTACCTTTGCCGGTGAGATGCTGCTGTCCGACCAGCTGATCCAGCGTTTGCGGCCGCAGCCGCTCTGCAAGGGGGGCCTGTGGAGCTGTCATAACAAATTTTAAACAACAATAGTACAACATCTTATGCGTTTTCCTGTTTATACAGGTGCAGAAGACATTCCATGTCTAAACGGATCGCCATATGGGCTTTTTTCGGTTCCTGCCTGCTGCTGGTAACCGCCCGCTGTGCCGCCACCGGCCAGGGTCCAAGGCTTTCGGGCATCCAGAACTACGCCCTCAACCGCCCCGGCGTCGTGATGATCCGGACGGAATATTCCGCCAACGTCTATGTCAACAGCATGCGGATGGACAACAAGGCCTTTAACGCCCTGCTGGATTCCATTCAAAACCTGGACCATGGCGGCGGCGTCACCCCAGAACAGAAGCTGGATATCGTGCTGCGCGAAATGAACAACCGCCCCGCCCGTTTCTTCCAGACGACCTTCGATTATATCAAACAGCCGGAACAGATCACCTCCATCGGCACCGGTTTTATCATCACCGGCGACGGCTATGTAGCAACCAACTGTCATCTCATCGACCGCGAGGATGCCTTTATCCGCCGCCAGTTTATCCTTTCGGCTTTTCAGCAGATCACGGAGGCCAGCATCGCCGCCCTCGAGAACTCCTGGGCTACCCATTTCAACGAACAGCAGCGCAGCCTGCTCTACAATACCTACGCCTCCGTCTACTCCCGCCTGTTCTCCATGATCCTGTATGATCTCAAAAAGAACATCTATGTGGTCTATCGGAGCGATCAGGCTGGGCGGGCTTCCGATACAGTAAAAAAACTGGCCGATATCGTGGTCAAAGGCGAACCGATGCCGGGAAAAGATATCGCAATCCTCAAGATCACCGACGGTGATCAGCTGCCGGTGTTGAAGCTGGCTTCGCCCGACCTGCCGCAGGTGGGTGAGCAGCTCTTCGTCTATGGCTATCCCGGACCGGTGACCCACAACGATTTTGTCGCCGCCGCCTCGGCCATCGAGCCGACGCTGACCACGGGCATCGTAAGCGCCATCAAACAATCCGTGGGCAACTGGCCCGTGATCCAGATGGACGCCAACATCAATCACGGCAGCAGCGGCGGCCCCGTGTGCAATGAAAAGGGGGAAGTAGTGGGCCTCACGACCTTCGGCTCCCTGGAGAACACCGGCGGCCTGGCAGCCGGTCTTAACTTCGCGATACCCGTGACCATTCTCGACGAATTTTTGCGCACGGCCGGCGTCGACCCCGAGACCAGCAACGCCACCCGGCGATTTGCCCATGCCCTCGAACTCTATGGGCAGCGCCGCTATCGCGCCGCCCGCGACGAATTTCTGGCCGTTCAGCACCTGAATAGCCACTATCCCGGCATCAATAACTATATCACCGATTGTAAGGAAAAGATAAAAGAAGGAAAGGGGCGCGCCATAGGCCCGGTGGAAAAGGTAGTCATCGTCGCCGCCTTTTTCCTGTTGATACTCGGCTTTCTCGCCGTCAGGTCGGCTACGAGACGTCGCTCCGCTTGACGAGATAATACCACCGCAACAACCGCATGTTGATCACAGCACCGGCGATCATGATCGATCCGAAGAAAAGCATTTCCGCGCCTGCTCCCTGAAGCTGAGACACCGAAGAGATATTGAGCTGCTTTGGCATATCCACGGCATTTTCCTTCCAAACCTGTAGAATTTCCTTGGCCGCCAATAAAACGATCAGGCCGATACCAGCCATAAAGATGCCGATTAATATCACAACTGATCCTACAAAGCGAATCCCCACGGGCGTCTGATGACTCAGCTTTATATGCGGATTCTTAATGCTTCGTTGTAACTGAAGCCCGGCAAAACCATTCAACGGCACCGAAGCGAGAAGTACTGCAACGATGAGCATCAACAGGCTCCCCATGGCTACGGCCTGCACGAGACCTTGGAGAACCATGAATCCAAAAAAGACGAGATTGAACAACGCCAAAGCCTTTCCTATTTTTTGCAAAACCATCATAAGCCGTCCCTCTCGATGTTTTTTAATTGTATCGACAGCTCATGGAGCTGTATATCATCAATGGTGCTCGGGGCATCCAGCATAACGTCGCGGCCGCTGTTGTTCTTGGGGAAGGCGATAAAATCCCGGATACTCTCGCTTCCACCGAGGATGGCGCATAACCGGTCGAACCCAAAAGCGATACCCCCATGCGGCGGGGCACCATATTCAAAGGCGCCCAGCAGGAACCCGAATTTATGCAGCGCCTCCTCGGGGCTCATGCCCAGCGCGGCGAACATCTTCTCCTGTAGTTCTCGTTGGAAAATACGTATCGACCCGCCGCCGATCTCGTTTCCATTGAGCACCATGTCATAGGCGTTCGCTTTGATACGGTTATAAGGGTGCTCGAGGTATTTATCGGCGTTTTCGATCACCGGATTGTTATTGATCATAATGCTGATGTCGGAGGGTTTTGGCGACGTGAACGGATGGTGACGCGCTACCCAGCGGTTCTCTTCTTCGGCATATTCGAACAACGGGAAGTCCAGCACCCAAAGGAGCTTGAACTCATTGTCCCTACGAAAACCCAGCCGGCGACCCATCTCCAGCCGCAGCTCGCTCATGGCCTTCCGTGTCCGCTCTTCCCTGCCGGCAAGGATAAGGATCAGATCCCCTTTTTGTGCTCCCGCAGCATCGGCAATGGCTTTCAGCTTGTCTTCGGAGTAAAATTTATCTACGCTGCTTTTCAGGCTGCCGTCCGTATTGTATTTGATGTATACCAGTCCCTGCATACCGATCTGCGGGCGCTTTACCCACTCCGTGAGCTCATCCGTTTGTTTCCGGGTGTATTCGCTGCAGCCGGGCGCCGCAATGGCCAGCACTGCCTCCGCATTGTCGAAGACCCCGAAACCGGCTCCATTGATCAGCTCCCCCGTTCCCGGTTTCTTTCCGTTGATCGTATAAGCACTCTTGAGATTCAAAAGCTTCATCCCAAAACGGATGTCCGGCTTGTCATTCCCATAGTGCCACATCGCCTCATCAAAAGTCATCCGGGCTATCTCTTCGGTATAATCGATGTTCTTGACTGTTTTAAAGATATGCCGGATCATCCCTTCGAACATCGTCAGGATATCTTCCTGCTCGACGAAGCTCATCTCGCAGTCGATCTGGGTGAACTCGGGTTGGCGGTCGGCCCGGAGATCCTCATCCCGGAAACATTTGACGATCTGGTAATACCGGTCATAACCACTGACCATCAGCAGCTGCTTAAAGGTCTGCGGGCTTTGCGGCAACGCATAGAATTGCCCGGGGTTCATCCGCGAAGGGACAACGAAGTCCCGTGCACCTTCCGGCGTCGATTTGATCAGGAAGGGCGTTTCCAGATCCATGAAGTTGTTTTCATGCAGATAGTTCCGCGCAGCGCGGTTGACGGCATACCGCAGCTCCAGGTTCTTCTTGACGGCCTGCCGCCGCAAATCCAGGAACCGGTATTTCATCCGAAGGTCATCGCCGCCGTCGGTATCGTCCTGGATGGTGAAGGGCGGAACGGCCGCCTTGTTGAGTATCGTATAGGATTCTACCGTGATCTCGATATCACCCGTTGGCAGCGCCGGGTTTTTGCTGGTCCGCTCCGTGACTTTGCCTTTCGCCTGTATGACGAACTCACGCCCCAAAGGGTTTCCCGACAATTGCTCATGCAGCTTCTCCCCCAACAACAACTGCGTGATCCCATACCGGTCCCGCAGATCCACGAACGTAATGCTGGTACCTAATTTTCTTACTGTCTGTACCCAGCCTGCAAGGGTAACTGTTTGGCCGATCTGCGCGCTTCTTAATTCTCCACACGTGTGTGTTCGATACATTTCCTGATTTTGAGCTGCAAAGGTACTAAAACCCAGCATTTTGACGTATTTTGAGAGTATGAATCTCCCGATCCGGCATGTCATGGCAAGAAGGAGTACGGCCAGCCTCAATAAAGCCGGGAAAAGGCGATTTTTGACCCGGGTACAGCATTTTATCGAGGTCAAGACCTTTAAATACATAGATGTTGAACCCGACGAGCGCATGCCGCTGCTCATTGGCGCCGCGGCCGTTCAACTGGTAATGATCCAGTCCTGGGGGCATTTTGTAAAGGAATTCATCAATTACTCGGACGGGCAGAATGTAGGCCTCCATGAGATGGCCCATGCGCTCACCTACGTGAATTTTACGGTCCGGGAAGGCCGCGATAAAACCTTTCACGATCATTTTACAGAATTCTCGGCCGTTGCCCGACCGATCTTCGACCGTATGCGGGCCGGCGAAGCCAACCTCCTCGATGCCTATGCCGCAACTAATTACCAGGAATTCTGGGCGGTTTGCATCGAGACCTTTTTCGAACGATCCAATGCCTTTCGCAAACTGCTGCCAGAACTCTATATCTCCCTCTGCTCGCTCCTGGACCAGGACCCACTCACGGCCGAAAAAATACTGCAACCGGATGGCGGGGGCCTGACTCTATCTGTTATCGATTGATAATCAATGTTCAATGGGAAAAGAAGAAAACCTTTGCACAACACTTTTACTTTTCAGGAATTCTTTTTATTTTGTCTCCCATCCGTACGATTCATTCCTCTTGATTAAACCCGCCTATCGATTTCCCACTCTAATCTGAAAGCGATAGTTCCGTATCCATTAACCAATGTAAGACCTCGGTTTTGTCGCTCATTTTCTTGACATTCAAAAAGGATTATGAACCTTATGGAAATCGTCGTCATTTTCTCATTAGTATTGGGGGTCCTACTACTCAATCGCCCAGTTACGCTTCTAGCCCAACGTCTTTATACAAGACACCAGTTCAAGCGCTTTATTTCCAGCGAGACTTTTTATCATTCTGTAATTTCCAGCCATTTCCGCTATTATAATCGCCTGGGGCTGGAAGACCAGCGCAAGTTCCTGTTCCGGACGTTTCAGTTCCAGCATTCCAAAAACTTTCATTATATAGAGGTGGAACAAACGGCTGAGATGCCCATCCTGGTGAGCGCCGCAGCAGTGCAGTTGACTTTCGGGCTGGAAAAATTCAAGCTCAATTACTTCGACGATATCTTTATCCTCCGCGATGACTATCACTACGGATTCTATTCCCGTCCGTTCATGGGGCATGTGGATCAAACCGGCATCTATCTGTCCTGGGACAATTTCATGCGCGGTATCTCCGGCTATACGCCCAACTGCAACGTAGGTCTTCACGAGATGGCCCATGCCCTGGCTTATGTCAACTTCATCACTCAAACCGAGGAAGACAAACACTTCAAAAAAGAGTTTCCCAATTTCTCGAAGGTAGCGCGCCCCATTTTCACCTCCATGCAACAGGCTGGTGTCAAAAACCTCCTGGGTGATTACGCCGCAACGAACTACCACGAGTTCTGGGCCGTCGCCGTCGAGGTCTTCTTCGAAAGTTCGGTCCATTTCCGTCATGAGCTCCCCGAACTCTATCAGGCCATGGCCCGCGTCCTCAACCAGGACCCGCTGAGCTGCCTCACCGGCAACACGACACTCATCGTCCGCCCCACAGCCGAAACCGCCGATGTGACCGCCGTGGCTCATTGATCATCTGCCCGTATTGCGTCACCGGCTTAAGATTTTCGTAAACCGCCGCACCTCCGCTTCCGGCAAAATCGCCGAGCCATCGACGATATGCCGCGCCAGTTGCCGGGCAAAGAACGGCGCCAGCGAACAACCCTTGGTGCCCATCCCATTCAGGATACCCACGGCGGGGTGCAACGGATGAAACCCTACAAAGGGCCGCCGTTCCAACGTCGCCGGCCGCACCGAGGCCACATGCTCGAGGAGGCGGAAGGGCAGTCGCACCCACTCGCGCAACGCCGCCTCCGCCCGCAGGCGAAAACCCTCGGTAGGGTCCGCATGCTCAAACGACCATTCGTATGACGAGCCCACCCAATACAACCCATCCCGCCAGGGCACGATGCTCATGCCCTTTTTAAATACTGTTTTGAGTGCCCCTGCCGCCTCCGCGAGCCCATCGATCTCCACGATCAACGCTTCACCTTTATTGGGCGCAAAAGGCAATCTCGAAAAATAAGGATTGTTAAAACTCTCGACCCCGTCACAAAAGATGATCCGCCGCGCGGTGATATCGCGATAGCGGATGCTTTCCCCTTCAACCACGAGCTCTTCCCGCTCGAATCGCTCCTCCCGCAAGATCCCGCACGCCGACATCCGCACCCGCGCCGCGGCCAGCAGTCCCGGCATATCGACAAGGTAGCAAGACGTGATGATCCCATACCCCAATTCGGTATGAAAACAGCCGTCCCAGGCATGCTCATCGGCAGGCAGCTGCAGATAAGCGGCATCTTCTTCCAGCCGTTTCAAGAAGGCCAGCCGCATCTGCGCGGTGGGAAAGAAATCGATGACACGCACCGGGGAAAAAAAGGAGGCTCCCAGGAGCTCCGCGAGCCGTGCATAAGCATCGACAGCAAAAGGCAGTAATTCATCGATCATCCACGTGGTGACGATACGCCGCCCGGTCACAGGGTTGATCAATCCGGCCGCCGACCTGCTCGCCGTAAAAGGTCGTTGCTCGTCGATTACCACGTGCGTGATGCCGGCGCGTTCCAGTTCCATGCTCAAAAAGGTTCCGCAGATACCCGCTCCAACCACCAATACTTCCGTGTGTTCTCCCATCAGGTAAAAATAGGCAACCGGCGCGGGATTCCGGCCATCGAGGACGCGGACTGGCGCGGGTTTTGCACCTGTTAGCAAAAAGCGGCTATGACAAGGCGGCGCATCACGAACCGGCTCGCCCATTACGGATTCCGAAAGGTATTCGAGAGCATCAACCAGCATGGTATAAAGCGAGGCGTCAGTACCATGGGACTCGATGGATTTATCCAGCATTGCGCCCGCTTGTCGGCAGGCACCGGCGCCGTCACCGGCTTGGGCGGGACGGTTTCATTGCTGGTAGGTCTGCCTTTCGACGTGATCAACAATATCACGCAGCAATTCCGTGTTACCCTGGCCGTTATATACGATCGCCGGGGTAGCTATGAGGTCGGGTTCGATGAGCTCATGTCGATCGTCGCCGTTTCCCTCGGGGTCGAAGCCGGCCTCATGATGACCCGTTCGCTGCTGGAAAATATCGCCGAACGCGTGCTGGTCCGTATGGGTGCCAAGGCGGGTGGCAGACTGATCCCCATCGCCGGCGCCTTCATCGGTGCCACCACAAATTATCTCTTCATTAAAAGTATCGGCGCTTCGGTAAAAGCGCTTCCCCTCCACAAGCCACAGGATATCTAGGGCGCGGCTTCCACATTTACCCTGATCCCCTCGCTGTGATAGGAGAATTCGGGTGCATACATACATTCGATGGTGGTGACCCCATTGCTGAAATCCCCCGATTGACCGGCCAGAAGCGTATATTCAAAAACATGCGTTCCGCGCGGCAGGCTGCTGAAAAACAGATCGGTGCTTGCGTCCTTCGTGGTCTCATAATAGCCAAGACCATCTTGCCATCTATATCCGCTGAGGACATTCTCCGGCTCGAAACAAGCTGCCCGCATATCTTTTACATGGACGTATTCAAAGTCCCTGTCCGCCCGTACGATCATCCGCACGACAACCCTGTCTCCGGCTCGTAACGTCGCATTGTCCGCGAGGGTATCCAGCACCGGTCCGCGATCCGTATTCCGTTTGATATAAAGCTTCTTCATGACGCTCAGCTCCGGCTTGCCACCGCCCGGCGGCGTGATCCGGTCGAGCATGTCGAAATATTGCCAGTAGACCGCTCCCCAGGCCGGTGACCCGCCGCCGCCTTTGGTCTGCATCGTCACCGTGATATTCCCCATCGCCGGGCTGACGAACGGCGCGTCGAAGATCTTTTTGTAATAGCCGATACCCGCATCGGCCGTGTTCGCCGCCGAAGTCCTCGCATCGGCCGCCGCGCCAGCATCTGCAGGCCATTCGATCGTTTTGTCCCCCAGCCGCACTTCGATCGAGCGCTCGGCATTCAGCCAGTCGGAGCCACCCAGCAACAACGCATAGCAGGCATTGGCGGTCGCCGTCGTCGTCGGCCAGTTATGCGTTTGTTTTTGCCGCAGCAACCAGGTCTTGAGCTCCCTGTCCGCCACCGCATCGCCGCTTATCTCATGAAAGGCCTCGATCAGCAGACTTTGTGTCTCCACCGGTGCCTGAAACCAGAAATAGCCGCCTTCCATTCCTTTCCAGTACATGCCTTTTTCCTCATCGACTATCGCATTTTGCTTCAGCGACTTCAAAATATCCTTCGCCGTCTGTATATCGCCTGTGCGGTACAACGCAAGCGCGATCATAGCCTGCATATAATTGTTCCGTTCGACCCATCCCTGCTGCGCCTTCTTCCGGAAATAGTTGACGGCCGGGAAGACATCCCCGGATATGGCATAATCGGGGAACAGACTGCGCATATACAAATAGTCGATAGCGAGCGGGTCCAGTCCGGTGATCAACGGCTTGCCG
>JAICXX010000054.1 GCA_025934485.1 Chitinophagaceae bacterium | reverse complement strand
CAACGACGGAGTTGTCGACGAATCAACGGTTGACGAAGAATCAGGGGTATTGACGCCAGGAAAGATCATGCCGGAATTATGTAAATAATCGCAGGAATTATGTAACTCCCGGTCGCCCTTTCCCGGTTAGCTTTGCAATAAACTTTTCAGATGATACGCGCATATACAATCTCAGGAATGACCTGCACCGGTTGCACCCAGGTGGTACATGACTTGTTGTCAAAGGTTCCAGGGGTGGAACACGTGGTCGTCAATCTATCCGGCGGCCAGGCGACTATTGAAACGCATGCACCCATAGGAGCGGAAGTGCTGGCAAAAGCACTAATAGGTACCCCATACCGAGTCTCGGACCTCGATGCGACGCCGGAAAAAACGGATGCCGCCAGAGAAATACTCGAAAAGAACAGGGTCCTGGTCCATAGCTATATTACCGCCGTCGGACTAGGGGACTATAAAGTACTCGAAGAGTGTTTGCACCGCGATTTTGAATTTACAGGGATGGTTGTCTATCGCTCTTCGGGTGATTTTATCCGGATGCTCAGGGAGCACGCGAGCTCTCCGACCACAAATATCATTTTAAGGAACGATATAAAAGCAGTTTTCGTCGACGAAGGGGATGCCTGTGTCATTTACGATTTGATCACCGATAAAGAGGTGAATGCGATTCCGTGTGCGGAATGGATCAAGATCGAGGACGGTAAGATTCGATCGAGCATCATAAAACTCGAACAGTATAGTATGAGACGACTCCTGGGAGAGCTAAAAAAGAAAACAAATCCTCAAAAATAACCCGCGTCGGAAAGTTCTTCGTCGAGGAGGAAGACGGTGAGGCTGATGGGGCCATGGGCGCCGAGGACGAGGGATTGCTCGATGTCGGCGGTCTTGGAGGGGCCGGCGATGAAGGTGGAGAAACCATAAGTGTTCGCCGGGGCTTCGGCTTCGAGGGCGGCGATGCGGTCGTAGGCGGCGTGCATATTGGGGACGATGGAACTGTGGGGGATGACGAGTACGAGGCGTTGAGCGATGAAGGGCAGGGCTCGTTCGACCATCTGGGTTTCGGTGATCCAGCAGGCGCCGTTCTCGGCGACGCCGAAATGAGCGGGAAGGATGGCGAGCTCTACATTCTCGAGTAGGTGCGGGTCAAGACCTTTTGCGGCAGCCGCGGCTTCGGCGAAGGCATTCAATTGCGGGCAGCCGGTGACGATGCGGCGGGCACCGGGGAACTGCTCATGGAGCATGGTCGCGATACGATCGAACCCGGAGACGATATAGGCGGTGGCGCCGATGGCTTCCAGGGCCGTTATGAAGGTAGGAGCCAGGTCGCCGGGAGCGACGGGGGTACCCTCGGGCAGCGGCGGCAGTTCGCGGGGAGCGGGTTGGTTGCCATGGACCGTATTGAGAATCTTATCGCGACTGTTGCGGGTGGCCGTATTGCTCGACTCGTTCATGTTACTTTTTGTTTTTTTTGTACCAATCACCGAAGGATTGTTTGGGCGGCGTGGGCATGTCGCGCTGGCGATACCAGGTGTTGAATCCATTCTTGACCGTGAACGGAGCATTCAGCATAAACCAGCGGCCCGTTTTACCTGCGGTATGGTATACCCCGGGATGAGACAGCACCCAGTTCATGGTCTTCATTACGGCCGTCTTGCCCGCGGCAGCATAGCCTTCCTGTACGATCACCTGCCGCCATTTATAGAGTTGCTCGTGAATGTCGATCTTCACCGGGCAGACATTGGAGCAGGAGCCGCAAAGCGTCGACGCAAACGGCAGGTCGGCATATTTCTTCATGTCCAGATTGGGGGAAAGGATCGATCCGATGGGTCCGGCTACGGCCGTATGATAGCTATGCCCGCCGCTGCGCCGGTAAACCGGGCAGGTGTTAAAACAAGCGGCACAACGGATACACTTGAGAGAGTTGCGGAAATCCTTTCGGCCGAGATGAACGCTGCGGCCGTTGTCGACGAGGACGATATGCATCTCCTGGCCTTGCCGGGGACGCCGGAAATGACTGGAATAGGTGGTGATCGGCTGTCCCGTGGCGCTGCGGGTAAGCAGCCGCAGGAACACACCCAAATGCCGGCGTTGCGGGATCAGCTTCTCGATACCCATGCTGGCGATGTGCACATCCGCGAGATGCGCACCCATGTCGGCATTCCCTTCGTTTGTGCAAACGACGAACTCACCCGTCTCCGCGACGGCGAAATTCACGCCGGTGAGCGCGACACGACGGGTGAGGAATTTCTCCCGGAGATGCAGCCTGGCGGCATGTGTCAGGAACTGTGGGTCGGCATTGCCTTTGGGAGTGCCCAGGTGCTCATGGAAGATCTCGCCGATCTCCTGTTTTTTTAAGTGGATACAGGGCAGGACAATGTGACTGGGCGGTTCTCCCGCGAGCTGCACGACACGCTCGCCAAGATCGGTATCCACCACATCGATGCCTTTTTCGTGCAGGAATTCGTTGAGATGGCATTCTTCGGTGAGCATCGACTTGCTCTTGACCATCTTATCGATCTTATGCCGGCTGAGAATGGACAACACGATCTCGTTGTGCTCATTTGCGTCGGCGGCCCAATGGACCGTGATGCCATTGCGGGTCGCCTCTTCCTCGAACTGCCGCAGATAGCCACTCAGATTCGACAGCACATTGTCTTTAATACGCGAGGCCGTGTCCCGGAGCAATTCCCATTCAGGGACGCGGGCAGCGGCCTTATCGCGTTTTTGACGTACCCACCAAAGGGTCTCGTCGTGCCAGTCGACCCGCGGCTCGTCTTTATTGAATTCCGCCGCCAGTGCGGCATGGTCTTGTTTGTGCCGGGAATTCGCTTTGGGCAACTTAGCGAATTCCGGCAAAGCGTTAAAGTCTGTCCTGTCGGACGAGAGCTTCGGCTCGCCCCACTGGGGCGACCCTTGCTCGTTCCCTTCGCTTTGCTCGGGAACCTCCAGCGGCTTTTGATTGCTTCCACTCATAACCTGGCATTTAAGATCTCTGCAATATGTTTTATCTGAACCTTGCTCTGCTGCCGGCGCAGGATGCCTTCGAGGTGCATCAGACAGCTCATATCGGAGGCGGTGATCACCTCCGCTTCATGCCGGATATGATCCGCTACTCTATCCTTGCCCATTTTTACCGAAATGGCTTCTTCGAAAACACAGAAGGTGCCGCCAAAACCACAGCATTCGTCTTTTCGGTCGAGTTCGACGAGTTGTAATCCTTTTACGAGATTCAACAATTGTTGAGGTTTCGAGAAAGGCGGCGCCATGAGCTCCGACATCTGGGCCAGCTTTAGTCCCCGTTGTCCATGACAGCTTTGATGCAGGCCGACCTTATAGGGGAAGGAAGCTTCGAGTTTGTCGACTTTGAGCACATCCGTGAGGAACTCGACCAGCTCGAATATTTTGCCGGGGATGTTGTGCCGGGAATGCGCAGTTGGAAAATTAGCGAATTCCGGCAAAGCGCTAATGTCTGTCCTATCGGACGAAGCCGCCTCCGGCGGCTTTTGGCTCGCCGGGTCATGGATGTGTTCTTTGATGTGCAGGACACAGCTGCCGGACGGTGCGACGATATAGTCGAACGCCTCAAAATTTTTGATAAAGAGGTCGTTGCATCCTTTGGTGAGATGTTCGAAACCAGAGTTGGCCATCGGCTGGCCGCAGCAGGTTTGTTCAGGGGGAAAGACAACCTCGCAGCCTTGCTTTTCCAGCAGCTCGAGGGTGGCAATACCGACCTGCGGGTAGAACTGGTCGATATAACAGGGTATAAATAAACCAACACGCATAAATCGATCTTTTGCCGGCGGCCGCGATGGGTGGTCCGCCTACTTATAATACTTTAATTCTATAATGTCCCCTGGCAATGGATGGCTATTCCAATGCCGGTGGATAGCGAGGGCAGCCCCCATCGCTGTAGCTTGCGGGATAGACGCAGTAAATACCTCGACACCGGGGAAAGCTTCTGCCAGCAGATGCATATAAAGCTGATTCCGGCCGAAGCCGCCGTCCACGAATATACGACGTACATCGGTGTCGTGTAACACCAGCCGGGTAGAAATGATCTGCTGATCCATAATATCCAGCATCAACTGGTGATAAGCCTCTTCAAAACTGGCAAAATCGTTCAGCTCCCGCTGGTGGAAGACGGAGGCGGTGACGGGCGTAATGTCGTCCTTTTCGCCTGTATGTTCGTTGCCGGTGCGCAGCTTTTGGATACATTGGGCGTCGAATTGAACGTTTGCCGCACGCGCGGGCGATGTATTGAAATGCGCCGCGAGCCGTTGTACCTGTTGCTCGTGTTCGTAGCCGGCAAAAAGGCGGGATGCTTTCACCGGCCGGCCCTGGAAGCTCATATAACACAGGCAATCCTTTTGGAGCTCGGCCACGGTGAGGGGGGAGCTGTTGAAAGGATTCATGGAGATACACCAGGTGCCGGTGGAGATGAGCACAAAGGGTTCGCGAAAACTTTCCAGATAAGGGATCATGGCTGCCGAGCTGTCATGGAGACCGACCCCGGCAATAGGGGCTATCCCCGCCGGCAGGCCGTTTGCTGCGGTGCCGGTGTTTGGTGCAGCCTGCACGTTTGGCGCTGTTCGCGTCGGCAGCACGCTGGTCGAAGGCATAATGGGCGCCAGCTTATCGATGATGCCTTCCCGGTATACCCATTCGTGATAATGCTGCTGTGAGAAATTCCACAGATTGGTATGACAGCCGATGCTGGTGATGTCCGAGGCGGGCTGGCCGGTGAGTAGGAAGCCCAGGTATTGAGGCAGGTGGAGAGCGTAGCTGATCTTGCCGAACAGAGCCGGCTGCTCGTGTTTTAACCGGTACAGCTGCATGCCCGAGTTGAGGCTACCCAGGACCGGCGACGCGGTGAGCATGGAAAACGTGATCTCGCCACCATAAGTAGCGTAGAATTTCTGTTTGAGTTCTTCAGGGTAAGCCTTGAGATAATTATACAGGGGCGCCACCGGCCGGCCATCTTCACCGATGCATACGAAGCTGGCGCCATAGGCGGAGAAATTGACCGCCTTGACTGAAAATTTTTTCAGCGCGGCTAATTTGGCCAGGGATTGGTGAAACCATGTTGTGAGGCGTTCGATATCCTCGCACGGGTCACCGTCTTCGTCGACGGTTTGTTCGCAGGCTTCCGACTGCTCCCATACCATCTTGTATTGCTCGTCGAAAAGGAAGACCTTTTTGTTGGTCTTTCCGATATCGAAAATGGCTACGCAGTTTATCATAGACCTGTGGCGACGGTAACGGCGCCTCTTTCCTTGATCAGATGTTCACGTATTTTTTCGCTACGATAGAGGGCGATGGGATCCAGTGCTGCGCCTGCGCGAAACCGGGCTTCGGCCACCAGGGCGCGAACATCGGTGCGGAAGGCATTTTGCAATACCTCCTGCGCCACTACGGTGTCATTGGCCTGCTGGGCAGCGACGAGCCGTTTCCGGTCGACGAAGAGGGCCTGGGCGTAAGTGAGCAGGATCGCTTCGACGGATTGCAACAGGTCTTCCAGCGGGTCCTTGACGTTGTGCGAGGCGTCGATCATCCATCCCAGATCGCGCGTATGGTCCATGCCGCGGGCATCCATGCCTTCCACCAGCTCGTTGAAGATCAGGAAAAGCTGGTAGGGTTTGATGCTGCCTACGGTGAGGTCGTCATCGCCATATTTGGAGTCGTTGAAATGGAAACCGCCTAATTTTCCTTCCATAAGCAGGAGGGCGACGATCTGTTCGATGTTCGCATTGGGCAGGTGATGGCCGAGGTCGACTAACGTATACGCCTTCGGCCCGAGTTTAGAAGCGTATAAGAGTGATTGCCCCCAATCACCCACGGTAGTCGAATAGAAATTCGGCTCGAAGGCCTTGTATTCGACAAACATCTTCCAATCGGCCGGGAGTGCCGCATAGATCTCCTGCAAGCCTTCCAGCGTATGCTGAAACGCCTGGCGAAAATTGAGCTGTCCCGGGAAACAGGAGCCGTCGGACAACCAAACGGTGAGCGATTCGGAACCGAGCTCGACACCGTAGCGGATGACTTCGATATTGTGCTCGATGGCCTGGCGACGCACGTCCTTTTTCACGTTTTGCAGCGAGCCATATTTATAAGTATGTTTCTGCCCAGGCTGGTCCTGGAACGTGTTGGAGTTCATGGCATCGAAGCGCAGACCGAACTGGGCGGCCAGCGCCTTGACGGCTTTCGCATCTCCCGGGATATCCCAGGGTATATGCAGGGAGACCGCGCCACTGGAGCGGTTCAGGGCATGCAGGAGGCCGACATCCTCGATCTTCTCCTCCAGGCTGCGGGGTTCGCCGCCGCCGGAGAAACGGCCGAACCGGGTGCCGCCCGTGCCGAGCGCCCAACTGGGAATAGCCACCTGGAAATCGACAAGCTTTTGAATGATCGCTTCGGCATTGGGTTTGTCCGCAGTGATGAAATCCAGCTTTCTTTTATGTTCTTTCAAGAACTGTTGGTTGTGCTCTTCCAGCTTATATTTTTCAATCTGCATGATGATACATTTAAGGCAAGTAAAAAACTTCTTTTAATGGTATCGAAACCGGAGAACTGTCGGGGTGGGTATCCATGAGGTCCTTCATGTATTGCCACCAACGTTGCATCACCGGCTGTTCCGGCAATTGGTCGAGTTTTACCGGGTCGTCGATTTTCATATAGCCAAACAGCTGGCCCGTTCGCTCCTCCAAAAATATCGAATATTCCCGGATGCCGGTGTCTTCCAGCAGGGCTTTCAGTTCCGGCCAGATGGCATCGTGCCGGCGCCGGTATTCCTCTTCTTTACCGGCATGTAGCTTCATGACGAATCCGATACGTTGCATTTGTGGCTGTTTATCTTACAAAGGCCATGGCCACCCCTCCGTCTACATTGAGGACATTGCCGGTGGATTTACTCATCAATCCGCCGACGAAGACAAAACAGGCATTGGCGATGTCTTCAGGAAGGATGATCTCGTTGAGCAGAGTGCGTTTGGCATAATAGGCGGGAAGTTCCTCCACCTTGACGCCATAGGCTTTGGCCCGGCCTTCCGCCCAGGCGCCTTCCCAGATCTTGCTGTCCGAAATGACCGCATCCGGGTTGACGACATTGACGCGGATCTTGTCGGCGCCAAGCTCTGCAGCATTGAGCCGGCTGAGGTGCAACTGGGCAGCCTTGGCCGAACCATAAGCGGCGTTGTTGGGACCGGAAACCAGTCCGTTCTTACTGGCAATATTGAGCACGTCGCCGCCAATGCCCTGTTTCCGCATTACCTCTACCCCAGCCTGCGTTACGAGGAACTGCCCCTTCACGAGTACATCATAGAGGATATCCCAATCTTTTTCGGTGTGATCCTGGATCGGCTTGGAGATCGACAGCCCTGCACAGTTGACTATGATGTCCACGCCGCCAAAGGCAAGCGCACCGGCTTTAAAGGCCTTTCTGATGGCTTCGGCGCTGGTCACATCGAGTAGTTCGCCGATGAAGACATCTCGGCCATATTGTTGCTGGAATTCCTTTTTGGCGGATTCGAGCCGCGAGTCGTCGTTATCATTGATGATGACGCAGGCCCCTTCGTCGGCGAATTTTTTGGCGATGGCTTTGCCGATACCGCCGGCGCTACCTGTGACTAAGGCGATGCGGCCGGAGAGGGCCTTGGGCTTGGGCATGCGCTGCAGCTTGGCCTCTTCGAGCAGCCAATATTCGATATCAAAGGCTTCTTGTCTCGGCAAAGAAGTATAGGAAGAGATGGCTTCTGATCCCTTCATGACATTGATGGCATTGATATAGAACTCTGCCGCCACGCGAGCCGTTTGTTTGTCCTTGGAGAAGGTAAACATACCGACGCCCGGATAGAGGATCACCACGGGATTGGCATCCCGGATGGCGGGGCTGTTGGGATGTTTGCAGGTCTCATAATATTGCGTGTACATCTGCCGGTAGGACTCGAACTGGGGGGCTAATTTTTCTTTTAACGATTTTACGTCTTCGAGATCTTCATTGGTGGTAAGGTCCAGAACCAGCGGGCTGATCTTAGTCCGCAGGAAATGGTCCGGACAGCTGGTGCCCATGGGGGCTAATCTTTGCAGGTCGTTGGAATCGATAAATTCCAGCACTCGTTCGTCGTCGGTAAAATGACCGATCATTTTTTGTTTTGACGAGCAGAAACCTCTTAAGACGGGCGCCAACGCTGCCGCTTTAGCGAAGCGTTCCTCTTTAGGAAGCGCTTTGAGCTTTTCGCCGCCGAAGACGGGGCCTTTCTTCCCGATGTTCTCTTCCAGGTATTGTGCACAGCGTTCGATGACCTCGAGCGTATTGATATAGCTCTCGAATGCCGTATTGCCCCAGGTAAAGAGACCATGCGAACCGAGCATGATGCCGCGGATACCGGGGTTCTCGTCGAGACATTGTTTGAGCTTGAGACCAAGGTCGAAACCGGGACGTTGCCATTCTACCCAGCCGATCTTGCCGCCGAACAGCTCCTGGGTAATCTTCTTGCCGTCTTTTGCCGCCGCGATGGCGATAGCCGCATCAGGATGCAAGTGGTCGATATGGGCAAACGGCAGGAAGCCGTGTAAGGGCGTATCGATGGAGGGTGCTTTCGAGTTAAGATCGTAAATGCAGTGATTAAACAGCTCTACCATCTCGTCTTCGTGCTTGATCCCGCGGTAGATGTTTTTTAGTGCCAGCAGGCGGTCGACATAAAGTGCCGCGAGACCGCTGCGTTTCAGCGTACCCAGGTCGCCGCCGGAACCCTTAACCCACATGACTTCGGTTTCTTTTCCGGTGAGCGGGTCCTTTGCTGCGGCTTTGCAGCTTGTGTTACCGCCGCCATAGTTGGTCAGTCGAAGATCGGCGCCGAGCAGATTTGAACGATATATGAGTAAGGCTACTTCATCACCGGCCAGTTCGGCGGCCTTCTTTTCGTCCCATAGGTAGCTAACGTGTTTGAATTTCGTTGTAGTAACAGACATTTTCGCTTATTTTAATTGATTCCCATAGCCAACCAGCCATACCGATAAGAGGATGGCGAGGATGCCCAGCAGGATAGTAGTTCGTGTCTTTTTGCTCACCCCTTTCCATTCTTTCAATACGAAGCCCCACATATTGGCCACCAGGATGATAAAGGCCATGTGCAGGATCCAGGAGCTGGCACCGTTGCCCAGACGGCTCTCGCCCATTCCGTAAAAGAAGAACTGCAAGAACCATACGGTGCCGGCAAGGGCTGAAAATAAATAGTTATTGAGGAGGGGTGTTTTCTTGTTCGTATAATCGCCAAAGGTCCGGTTGCGGGCGTTGAGGAGCATACACCAGATAAAATTGGTCGTGAGTCCGCCCCAGAGGAGGACGATATAGGTCACGTTGTTTTGATAGAGGAACTCGGTGGTCACGCCGGGGTGGGCCTGTTTCCACAGTTCATTTGCGGCGTGCGCCATGGACGACCCTGCCTCGATGCCGTAGTTGAAACAGGCGGAGAGGACGCCCGAAACGATACAGACGATCAAACCTTTTGTGAGATTGAATTCCTTGATGCTTTCTTTCTTCTTTTCTTCCGGCAGTTCGCGCTCTTTGAGGACGCCGGCCCTGCCGCAGATGTAGATGCCAAGGAGACAGAGAACCACACCAGCCAGAACGATCTGCCCCCAACGGGTGGTCAGCAGTTCATGAAAGGTCGTCTTGCCGGGAGTCGGAACGAAATTGTAATAGATCGAGGGGACCAATGCGCCACAGGCGGAGGTAAAACCCAGCAGGACGGAGTTGCCGAGCGACATACCGAGATAACGCATGCCGAGTCCATACATCAGGCCGCCGATGCCCCAGAGGATGCCCCAGAAAAAGGTCCACCAGAAGGTCGAGGCGCCGGCCTGCGCGATGATCTCGGTGAAGTGTGGGACGGTGAGCCATGCGGCCAGGGGCGGCACGATCAACCACGAGAAAAGGCCGCCGACGATCCAATAGCTTTCCCAAGCCCAGTCTCTGACCTTTTTATAGGGTATATAGAAACTGCCCGAAGCGGATCCGCCAATAAAGTGGAAGAAGATGCCAAATAATATTTGCATGTGTACCAGTGATTTTCAATATGGCTGTACAAACGATCGTCAAATGTAAATCGGAAAGGCGGTTGAACCATCATGCACTGTCATGGTGCTCGCGCTATTTTGATGCTAATATTTTTATCTGCCGATCGCTAATTTAATTGGTAAATTTATAGTCTAAATCTTACCGGTATGAAGCAAGAATATGTGGCGTTTATTACGGATCTGAAACAGCGGATCGTGCAGAGCAGGTATATCGCTGCCAGGCTCGCGAATAGAGAGCAATTGCTATTGTATTTGAGAATGGGGCAAATGTTGGCCGAGAAAATTGCGGCTGAGAAATGGGGAATGGCGGTGATCGAACAAATTGCAAAAGATCTGCAAAATCAGTTACCCGGATTGAGGGGATTTTCCGCCCGTAACCTCTGGTCAATGAAGAAGTTCCACGATGAGTATCAAGGATTTGTAATTCTGCAGGCAGTGACTGCAGAAATGAAAATTGGCGATCTGCATGAACTGCCCGATGGATTCTGGCGCATCAGTTTTACCCATCACTTGCTTTTGTTAAACAAATGTACGACGATCGAAGAAAGATTTTTTTACATGAAACAATGTTCAAATGAATTCTGGTCGGTAAGACACCTGGAATATAGTATTAAAGCAAATCTATTCAAGAATCAAGGCAAATTACCGAACAATTTTGCGGCGACATTACCCGCGGAGTTAAGACCATCTGCTCTGGAAGTTTTCCAGGACGAATATTTAATGGACTTCATATCCGAAGAAGACACAAAAGACGAGCGGGTTTTTGAAGGAAAGGCGGTAGCTGATATCAAGAACCTCATTTTACGACTGGGTAAAGGATTTTGCTTTATCGGCAATCAATATCGGCTGGAGGTCGGGGGTGAGGAATTCTTTGTCGATCTTTTGTTTTTTAACCGGCATTTACAGAGCCTGGTGGCTTTTGAGCTGAAGCGGGGTAAATTTAAACCGGAGTATGTGGGGCAGCTGAATTTCTATTTGAATGTGCTCGATGAGAAGGTGCGGCTGGCGCATGAGCATGCGTCCATAGGCATTGTACTTTGCAAGGAGAAGAACAATACTGTGGTCGAGTTTGCCGTGCGGACCGTAGACAAGGCCATGGGGGTCGCGACGTATCGCACGACGAGGGAGATGCCTGCGGAGATGCGGGGCATTTTGCCGGATACGGGGGAACTGGCCCGGTTGCTTTGATCCGGCGCCGGGTTGCCGATCGGGATAGGACGGTTGCGGTGATGGATGGTGGACCGTCTATGATTGCACCTTGACGGCCTGACGGGCGAGGAGGCGCCACTGGCCCTTTTGTTTGACCCAGATCAGCAGGACCGAAAGATGAGTGGTGCCGGGTTTGCCGCCGTCGTTCGTGGTCGCCGAGAGGATATGACGAACCCATGCCGTGTTGCCGACGACCTTGATGGTCTGGTTGGTCAGGTCGATGGTCACGAAATCGGAGGACTTGTTGAGCAGGGCTTCTTCGAAGATGGCCTTGTCCTGGATATTGCCATTGGAATGGCCATAGGTCAGTTCGTCGAGGACGAGGGCGTCGAGGTTGGTCTTGGTGGGGTCGATGAGGGCCTTGCGGAGGGATTCGACGGCGGCGCCGACGGCTTGTTCGTCCTTGGATTGGGCGAAAACGGGGACTGTGGCGACAGCGAGGAGAGCGGAGAAAAGTAACATCTTCATACATTGATGATTTAAAATTTGAAAATTCGGGGCATCAGGAGATGCCCAGGTCCTTTTGGATCTCTTCGAGGGTGCGGCCCTTGGTTTCGGGCATGGCTCGCCAGATGAAGATGAGTTGGAGGACCATCATAATGGCAAAGAACACGAACGAGTAGTATCCGCCGGATTTACTGCCTTCCACGATACCCGGGAAGACGGTAGTGATGATCCAGGCCATGATCCAATGTGTCGAGCTGCCCAGCGAGCCACCTTGAGAGCGCACCGAGTTCGGGAATATCTCGGAGATAAAGACCCAAATGACCGCTCCTTGCGAGAAGGCGAAAAAGGCGATAAAGCCTATAAGATAGAGCAGCAGATGACTGTTGCCGCTGAGATTACCGGAAAAGGCCCAAGCCGTGAGTCCCAGGAAAAGGATCATACCAAACGATCCGATGATCAAAAGCGTTTTACGACCGAACTTGTCGATGACCGTCATCGCCAAAAGGGTGAAGATGAGATTGGCGACGCCGATGAAGATAGGCTGGCTGAACGATTGACTCTTGTCGAAGCCGGCCAGTTGAAATATTCGCGGCGCGTAATACAAAATGGCGTTTATACCAGAAAGTTGGTTGAACATCGCCAGCAGCATGGCGTAGACGATGGGTTTGGAATAACGCCGCTGAAAGAGGGACTCGCGGTGTTCTCTGACCGAATCCCTTATCGAACCGATAGCAGCAGCCGGATTCATTTCCCCGAGGCGTTGAAGGATAGGGAGCGCTATAGATTCCTGACCGTTGAGGATCAGCCAGCGGGGGCTTTCGGGGATTGCCGCCAGCAGGATGGCGAATATTACCGAAGGGACGACCATAACGCCCAGCATCCAGCGCCAGGCGTCGGCCAGCTGCAGGCTGGTAAAAAGATAGTTGGTGAGATAGGCGACCACGATGCCGGCCACGATATTGACCTGGAAGGAACCGGCCAGCCGTCCGCGTAACGACGCAGGCGCAATTTCGGAGATATACATAGGCGCGATAACCGAAGAAGCGCCCACCGCGAGGCCACCGATGATCCGAAAGATGATGAATAACGCCCATGCCGAAACGAAGGCGCAGCCAAGGGCGGCCACTATAAACAATACAGCGATCACCTGCAGCACTTTTTTCCGGCCATAGCGTTTCGCCGGGATGCCGGCGAAAAAAGAGCCCAGGATGGTGCCGATAAGGCTGGAGGATACGGTAAATCCTTGTGAAAACTTGCTTAGTTGCCAAAGATGTTCCAGGGTTTGTTCCGCGCCGGAAATGACGACGGTCTCAAAGCCAAAGAGAAAACCGCCGAGTGCGGCGATCAAGGCTATGCGGACGGGGTAAGAGAGCATGGCAGACAATTTATTAATTGTTCGAAAATAGCATTAATTTAGATTCATCAAGGAATGAAGTACGAAGCGATCACGATAAAAGATATTGCCAAAGCGCTCGGTCTTTCCACCTCCACCGTGTCCCGGGCGTTAAGGGGGAGCTATGAGATCAGCGCTGAGACACGTAAACTGGTGCTCGAATACGCCGAAAAGCTCAACTACCGGCCAAACCCGATCGCTCAAAGCCTAAAGGAGAAGCGAAGCCGGTCTATAGGCATTGTCGTTTGCGAGATCGCCAACAACTTCTTTAGCCAGGTGATCAATGGCATCGAGTCCGTGGCCTATAAAAAGGGCTACTACGTTATCATCTCCCAGAGCCATGAATCTTTCGAGCGGGAAGTCGCCAACACCCAGTACCTGGCATCCCGGAGCGTCGATGGCCTGTTGATCTCCTTGTCCACGGAGACTACCGACCTTTCGCATTTGAGCAAGCTCCATGACAAAGGGTTGCCGATCGTGTTTTTCGACCGGATCACGGAAGAAATGCTCACCCACAAGGTCATCGCCAATAATTTCAACGGCGCCTATCAGGCCACTGAGCACCTGATCCGAAGCGGTTTCAAACGGATCGCGCATCTGACCATCTCTCCACATCTATCGATCACCAAAGAGCGGCTGGCAGGCTATAAAGCCGCCCTCGCCGACAACAGGATTCCCTTCGATGAATCGCTGATCAAATATTGCAAATACGGCGGGCTTCACGAAGAGGAAATGGACCAGGCGGTGGAGAGCCTGCTCACCCAGCCGAACAAGCCCGATGCCATCGTCGCTGCCAGCGACAAGCTCTCGACCGGCTGTCTGGCGGCGCTTGCGAAGAAAAAAGTTCGCGTGCCGGAGGACATCGGCCTCGTAGGTTTCACCAATTCGCTGCTCACAGATATCTTTCATCCGGCGCTGACCAGCGTCCGGCAGCCTGCTTTCGAGATGGGGCAGGTAGCGATGGAGATGCTGATCCAGATCATCGAGAGCAAACATCCTATCACCAAATTCGAGACGCGCGTGCTGAATACCGAGCTCACGGTGCGGTCTTCGAGCCTGAAGCGGAGTTGATGCGTCGCGCCATTGGCCGGCGCGAGCGCCTGATCAGTCCAGCTGCACGCGGGTCTGTTTGGGTGCGAACAGGTGCATGATCACCCAGGCTAACAGGTACGCCGATCCGCAGATCAGGAAAATGATCGTATAGCCCAAGGTCTTGTTGTGATGTTTGCTGAAATAGTCCAGCAACAGCCCTACGGAAGGTTGGAAGATGATCCCCCCAATGGAACCGGCCATCCCCCCGATACCGGTGATAGAGCTCACCGCCTTTTTCGGGAACATGTCGGACGCGGTCGTAAAAATATTGGCGCTCCAGGCCTGGTGAGCAGCCGCGGCAAGGGCAATGACGGCGGTGATCGCCCACATATTCGTCAGGTAGCCCGCCGAAACCACGGGGATCACAAGGAGGGCAAAGATGAACATCACCGTTTTTCGCGCTTTGTAGACCGGCCAGCCTTTCCGGATCAGATAGCCGGAGAGGTATCCCCCGCCGATGCTGCCTACCGTGGTACAGGAATAGATGATCACCAGCGGCCAGGTGATCTTTTTTGTATCGAGATGGAAGACATCGTGAAAATAGCCATTCAACCAGAAGAGATAGAACCACCACACAGGATCGGTGAAGAATTTCCCAAATACGAAGGCCCAGGTTTGTCTTACGGCCAATAGCCGTTTCCAGGGCACCTTGCTTTTCGCGACGACTTCGACCTCTTCATCGTCGCTGTGGATATGATCGAACTCCGCCTTGCTCAGTTTCGCTTTCCGCGACGGGATCTCATAGATGAACCACCAGAAGACCAGCCAGATCAACCCGAGTACGCCGGTGGCCACGAAGGCCATCTGCCAGCCATAGGCCGCCAGGATCAGTGGAACCATGATCGGCGCTACGACGGCGCCGATATTTGCGCCGGAATTGAAGATACCCGTCGCCAGCGCGCGTTCTTTCTTGGGGAACCACTCCGCCACCGCTTTGATGGCTGAGGGAAAGTTACCGGCTTCGCTGGCGCCCAGCGCTGAGCGGGCCACCGTAAAACCAAAGGTCGTCTTTGCCAGGGCATGGCCCATCGCGGAGAGACTCCAGCCGATGATCGAGATCGCATAACCGACCTTGGTCCCCACCCTATCGATGATTGCGCCGAAGACTAACAATCCGGCCGCATAGAAAAATTGAAAAAGGCCATTAATGGCGCCAAACGTCGTATCATCCCACCCGAAAGCATCTTTTAAGGTCGGCTCCAGAATGCCGATGACCTGCCGGTCCATATAGTTGATGGTGGTCGCTACGAAAAGGAGAGAGCAGATGGTCCAGCGGAACCGGCCTACACCGGAACGCCCTACGGCATCGGCAGCAAGCGTGGGAGGATTAGACATTATGCGCGTGATTATGGGTGCCCAAGATAGTTCAATTATCGTAAATCGGGGATATTCACCATATCCATATCGGTATACGTATAGTTCTCACCGGCCATGCCCCAGATAAAGGCATAGTTGCTGGTGCCGCATCCCGAGTGAATGGACCAGGGCGGCGAGACGATGCCCTGGCTGTCCGCTACGAGCAGATGGCGAGTCTCCTGCGGCTGACCCATGAAATGAAAAACGCGCTGCCCTTCCGGGACATCGAAATAAAAATACGCTTCCATCCTTCGGCTATGCGTATGAGCAGGCATCGTGTTCCAAACGCTGCCCTTCTCGAGGATGGTGAGCCCCATGACGAGCTGACTGCTACGGATGCCGTCCGCGTGAATGTATTTATAGATCGTTCGGTGATTGGACGTTTCCGCCGAACCCGTGCGTACGGGCAGGGCTTTTTCCTTAGGCAGGAATTGAACGGGATGCGGAGCATGCGCGGGTGCGGACAGAAGGAAGAAGCGAGCGGGTTCCCCCGCAGCCTCGCTTTCAAAGACAACGGTTTTAACACCCTTACCAATGTAAAGGCAATCTAATTTATTCAGCTCGTGCGCCGCGTCGTCTGCATAGACCTTGCCTTTGCCACCTACATTGATGATACCGAGCTCTCTGCGTTGCAAGAAGAAATCGGCGCGTAGTTCGGAGTGGGTTTCGAGGCTCAGCTTCTTCTGCACAGGGCAGGCACCACCAAGGATCACGCGATCATAATGGGTATAAACGAGACGGATGGTATCACTCTGCATCAGGGGTTCAGTTAGGAAAGCACTACGTAGTTCTTCCGTCGTCATTCCTTTTACTTCCTTTGGACTGTGTTCGTATCTAACTTCCATATCTAATAATTTGAACTAATTTGCATTTGTATAAACTATCTTCCCATCCAGCCGCCGTCGACGGTAAGGATGGTACCATGGACATAATCAGCGGCGGGCGAAGACAGGAAAATGGCCGGTCCTTTAAAATCGTCGGCATCACCCCACCGGCCCGCGGGAATCCTGTCAAGGATCGCCTTGCTGCGGACCGGATCGTTGCGAAGTGCTTCCGTATTGTCCGTGCTGATATATCCGGGCGCAATGCCGTTGACATTCACGCCTTGTGAAGCCCATTCATTGGCCAGGGCTTTTACCAGGCTGGAGAGAGCGCCCTTGCTGGCGGCATAGCCCGGGACATTGATGCCGCCCTGAAAGCTAAGCAGGCTACAGGTGAAGATGATTTTCCCGAGCTTCCGCGTGAGCATTTCTTTCCCCAGTTCGCGAGCAAGGATAAAGGCGGCATCCAGATTAATCGACAGCACCTTGTCCCAATATTCGTCGGAATGTTGAGCCGCGGGCTGACGGAGGATCATGCCCGCATTGTTGATCAGGATGTCCACTTTGGAATGCTGGGCCTTGACTTGCTTCAGGAGAGCGTAGAGAGACGCGCGATCGGTAAGGTCAGCCTGATAGCCATAAAAATTGCGTCCCAGGGCACGGACCTCTTTCTCTACGGGACCATCCTTTAAGGGCATTGAAGAAGAGACGCCGATGATATCGGCTCCCGCTTCTGCCAGTCCCAGCGCCATGCTACGGCCGATACCCCTGTTGCTTCCGGTGACCAGGGCTATCTTGCCGCTGAGATCGAACAGTTTATTCATAAAAAATTACTAAAGAGTTTCGCTATATTTGACAAGTGTACACTGTAATTCAATAAGATCGGGAGATTTTGTCTAATTTTTTTACGAAAACGTTTGCGGCAGGGCGGTCTACAAAATGAAGTTTGAAGCCATTACCATAAAAGATATCGCGAGGGCACTTAACCTGAGTGTTTCGACCGTGTCGAAAGCTTTACGGGGCAGCCATGAGATCAGTGAGGAGACGAAGAAAGCAGTCATGGCTTATGCCCGCGAGCACAACTATAAGCCCAATCCCATTGCCCAAAGCCTGAAGCGCGGGCGGAGCAAATCCATTGGCATCATCGTGTGCAATATCGATAACAACTTCTTTTCCCAGGCGATCAACGGCATCGAGTCCGTCGCACGGCAAAAGGATTACAATGTCATTATCACCCAGAGCCAGGAGAGCTATGAGCGGGAGATGGCGAATAGCGAGCATCTTAGCTCCCGAAGTGTCGACGGCCTGATCATCTCGCTTAGCGCCGAAACGAAAAAGGTAGACCATCTGATCAAACTTCATCAGAAAGGTCTACCCATGGTTTTTTTCGACCGGGTCACCGATGAGATCGCCACGCACAAAGTGATCGCCAACAATTACAAGGGCGCCTACGAGGCTACCCGCCATCTGCTGCAACAAGGATTCCGGCGGATCGCGCAGATTACGTCTTCCAATAGTCTTTCCATCACCTTTGAGCGGCTGGAAGGCTATAAGAAAGCCCTGGAAGATGCCGGGCTGAAGCCGGACTCCAAGTACATCAAATTCGTTCAGCACGGGGGCATGATCCCCGAGGAAACGCGGCAGGCGCTCACTGAACTGCTGCAGCTCAAGAACCGGCCGGATGCCATTTTTACGGCCAGCGACCGGCTCAGCACGACGACGCTTAGCCTGCTCCGCAAAATGCAGATCGCGGTGCCGCAGGAGGTTGCGCTCGTGGGTTTTACCAATTCCATCTCGGCGGATATCTTTCATCCCTCGCTTACGTCCGTGGTGCAGCCGGCCCTTGAGATGGGACAGCAGGCGACCGAGTTGCTGATCCAGCTCATCGAGGCCAAACGCCCGGTGACGGAGTTCAAGAAATGCATTCTCGATACGGAGCTGAAGATCCGGGATTCGAGTTTGCGGACGACGTAGGACGCCTGCGTCGAGGGGACGATGACGGCCAGTTACGTGAATCGTCTGCGAGATCCTAGTACCCCGCGGTAAACCGCTTGCGGATATGGCGGGCCTGCTCGACCTCGTCGACAATCGCCATTGCCAGATCTTCTACCGACAGCACGCTTTTCCCTTCCGCATCGAAGACCGGATTGTCGAGCCCCAGCCGGTAATGTCCTTTACGCACTCCCGAATTTTCATGGTTCATCAGGATAGCGGGGCTGAAGAAGGTCCAGTCAAGCTCATTCTCGTGACGGAGCTCATTGAGATAGTCGCGGGCACCGCTGGCGCCGCGTTTATATTCGGCAGGAAACTGTGGAGAATCGACGAGTTGCAGACCGGGCTTGATCTCGAGACTACCGGCACCGCCGATGACGATGAGCCTTTTAACGCCGGCCGCTTTTACACCGGCCTGGATGGCGCGGGAGCCCGCGAGGAAATCTTCGTAGATCCTGGGATTCGCCCAACCGGAGTTGTAGGCGCTCACGACGACATCGCTCCCTTTTACTGCTTTTGCCACCTGGTCCTTGTCCATGACATCTGCGGCGACGGGATGAACAAGCGGATTTTTTATCGTTACCTTTTCCGGATGGCGGGCGATGGCGATGACATCATGTCCGCGGTCCGTGAGTTCCTTGACAAGGGCTGTGCCTACGAAGCCGGTGGCTCCAATGATTGCTACTTTCATAATTTCGGTAATTAAGTTACTTTTGGAGAGTAAAGGTAACAGGAATAAAAACCCGTTCCAAGAAGGCACTCCGTGGGAACCCGGTTACTTCAAAGAAACTAATGTTGTCAATCAATTTACTAGCATGCAAAATAAATCGGGAAAAATTATCGACATCGGCGAGGGCCGGACGATCGACACGGCCAACTGTCCTGTGCGGCAGGTCCTGGACCGGATCGGCGATAAGTGGTCGACGCTGATCATCCTGATCCTGGGGGACAGCGGGGTGATGCGGTTCAATGGGATTGGCGCGGCTATCGGCGATATCTCGCAGAAGATGCTGACGGCCACGCTGCGGAACCTGGAGGCGGATGGGCTGGTGTCGCGAAAGATGTACCAGGAGATCCCGCCGCGGGTCGAGTATGAGCTCACTGAGCTGGGGCGGAGTCTGCTGCCGTTGATCCGCCAGCTGGAGATTTGGGCCGATGCCAATTTTGAGACGATCAAACGCAACCGCAAGCGGTATACAGCTAAAACGCCGGTGCGATGAGTGGGCACAAGGCCGAGTGGAGCAAGGCGAGTGCCCGCCGCGGGCTAGAACTCCAAACGAACCAGCGACACGGCCTGACGGGGGAGACGGAGGGGAAGGGTAAGCGTGCCGTCCTGGGCGGTGAGGGTTTGTGGCGGCGCAAATTCCTGCAAGTGACCGCCGGCTTCCAATAGTTGATACTGTGTTACGGTGGGCGACCGGGGTGAGCCCATATTCTTCCAGACTTCGTAGGCGTTGCTGTGGTCGCCGTCGATACGATATTCCGTGAGTCTTATCTTTCGGTGGGGAAGGTTCTTTATGATCATCCGGCGATCGGAGGGAGGACCGGGGATGTCGTCATCGGCATAGTTCCAGGTCATGATATATATGTTATGCTTGTCGGCGGCGACATAAGCATTGGCGACGGGAATGCGGTTGCCGCGCATGAGACCGAACATGCGAAAGACATTCAGCACGGGTTTGTCGACCCCATTGGTCGCCAGATCGCGGAAGCCGTCGAACCAGCGTTGACCTTCGAATTCGAATGACCAGCTCACGGCGCCTGCGAGGTCAACATGAAAGCTGTCCGCCAGCTCCTCAATCCGGGAAAAGGATGCCGCTGTATAACTGGAATACATCGTCCCATTGCGATAGGCATTCTCGGGGTTGGTCGCCATGCCGCAGGCGGCGCAGCCTTCGGGATCGCATTCCGTGATATAGATGGGCAGATCGTTATAATTCGAGGCCTTGACGATGCTGAAACCTTCTGCGACATCCTTCAACTGCGGGACCATGTTCATCCGGACATGACCGTCCACTATTTTGGGGCTCCCCTTGGCATGATAGCTGATAAAATCCAGCGGGATCTTATTCTCCGCGCAATGCGCCAGGAACTCGCGGAGCCAGCGGGCGGCGGTGGACCAGCCGGGCCCCGTGGTAGCAGGGCCGCCGACACGTGCCGTGGGAAGTGCTTTTTTTACGGCGAAGGCGGTAGAGTCATAGAGTCTGAAATACTCCTGCTCGCTTCCCTTCCAATAGCTGATATTGGGTTCGTTCCACACCTCCCAGAGCCATGAGGCCACTTCCTTTTCACCGTAGCGGGCAACGCAATGGCGGACCCATGCCGTCACAAGCGCGCTCCATTTGCCATAGTCGGTGGGCGGCCAGGCCCAACCGGTATAGATGCTGTCGTAGCGTACGCCGGGGCGCCAGTGATGCCGGTACGGTTCGGGATGTGTGGACAAGGCTTCGGGCATGAAGCCGATCTCCGCCAGGGGTTTCATGCCGCGGGAGACATAGGTGTCGAAGATGCTGTCGACAAGATGCCAGTCATAGACGGGACGTCCCTGAGCGTCCTCTGTATAGGCGTTGGTGGAGCCCCATTTGAAGGCCGCGGCGCCATCGCCGGTAGTGAGAAGGTTGTGACAGCGGACATATACGGGAACCGGACTCAATGCGGCCAGCTCGCTGAGCAGCTTCCGGCCGTCGCGCATATAGGTGTAGTTGGCTTCGTCATAGCCAAAATAGGCCCAAAAAGTCGAAAGCGGATGCGTTTGATTGGTGTAGTCGATGGAGATCGTCTCTTGCGCGAGAGCGACAGTAGCGCTAGTCATCGCCATCAGGCAAAGCAACAGGAGTTTTATTTTTCGTGACGCCATAGTAGATAGGTATACCCAGCAATACGATACCGAGACCCGGCCAGGTGAATTTGGGTTTGTAGATAAACAGCAGGATACAGATGGCGCCGGCCAAAATGATATACAGCAACGGGAGCACCGGGTAACCGAAGGCTTTATAGGGACGGGGCAGATCGGGTTTCGTTCGACGGAGCCGAAAGATACCTAAAATCGTAAGAATATAAAAGATCAGCACGACAAAGATCACGTAGTCCAATAAATCACCATATCTGCCGCTTAAACAAAGGATGGAGGCCCAGATGCATTGGCTCCAGAGGGCCCTTTCCGGTACGCCATTGCGGTTGAGGACGCCTACCCGGCGGAAGAAGACGCCATCCCGCGCCATGGTATAATATACCCGTGCCCCGGAGAGGATCAGTCCGTTGTCGCAGCCAAAGGTAGAGATCATCAGCAGCAAGGCCATTACCGTGGTGCCGCTGGCGCCGAAGATGTGGAGGGAAGCGGTTACCCCTACCCGATCGTTTTCGGCATTGGCAATCTCCTGTAAGGGCAGCACGGAAACATACATGAGGTTTGTCGCCACATAGATGGCCGTCACGATGAGGGTCCCCAGGAAGAGGCTGAGGCCGATATTGCGTTCCGGCCGTTTGATCTCGCCGGCAATGAAGGTCACGTTGTTCCAGGAATCGCTGCTGAAGAGACTGCCTACCATGCTGCCGGCGATGGCCCCCAGGCCAGCCATGCCGAGGTAGGGTACAATACTGTTCCCTTCGCGGTGCCCGAGGCAGAAACCTTTGCTCATATTAGCTTTCAGGACGTCATAACGTGCGGCGAGTAAAAAGCCAAAGATCACGAGACCGGCCAGGGCGATGATCTTGGCCAGCGTAAAGACGGTCTGGATCCATTTGCCTTCTTTGACACCAAGGGTATTGATATAGGTGAGGACGACGATGAGCAGGATCGACGTGAGCTGTGCCGCCGAGATGTGGAACAATCCCAGGTCTAGCAGGATATTGCGATCGCTGAGACCCGGGAAGATATAGGCGGCGAATTTGGAGAATGCGACGCCGACGGCAGCGATGGAGCCGGCCTGGATCACGGCGAAGAAGCTCCAGCCGTAAAGGAAGCCCGTGAGCGGATTGAAGGCTTCCTTGAGGTAGACATATTGCCCGCCGGCCCGGGGAAACATACCGCTGAGCTCCCCGTAGCTTAGGGCGGCGATAATGGTGAGGATGCCGGTAAAAACCCACACAAGGATCAGCCAGCCGGCCGAGCCGACGCTACGGGTGATATCGGCGCTCACGATAAAGATGCCGGAACCGATCATGCTGCCGACCACGATCATGGTGGCGTCGAGCAAACCCAGGGATTGCTGGAAGGAGTGCTTCTTCACTAGGCCAGGGTCTTCGCTAAACGGATGGAAAGGTAATCGGGTAGGACCGGCCGTGTGGCAACGCCTTCGCCGATGACTTTGAGTATCCTTTCGCGTTCCTGGCCTACGAGCGACAGCCGGGGTGCGCGAACATATTCGCTGCCGATACCGGTGTGTACTTCGGCCAGCTTGATGTATTGCACCAGCTTGCTATGGATATCGAGTTCGAGCACGGGCAGGAACCAGCGATAGATGGCTAGCGCTTCTTCGATGCGGCCCGCGGCGACCAGCCGGTAGACAGCGACCGTCTCGGCGGGGAAGGCGCATACCAGCCCTGCGACCCAGCCATCGGCCCCCATGAGGAGCTCTTCCATCGCGAGGGTATCGACGCCGCATAGGAGCTTATACCGTGAGCCAAAGCGGTTGATCATCCGGGTGACATTCGACACGTCGCGGGTCGATTCCTTGACGGCCTGGATATTCGGGCATTCGGCGAGTTCCTCGAACATATCGAGGGTCACCAGCGTCTTATAGTCGACCGGGTTGTTGTAGATCATGATCGGGAGGTCGGTGGAATCGGCGAGGGTCTTGAACCAGGCCACGGTTTCGCGGTGGTCGGCGGAATACCGCATCGGCGGCAAGGCCATGAGCCCCTGGGCGCCCCATCTTTTGGCGTAGGCGGCCTGCGCCAGCGCCTCTTTCGTGGAGCCTTCCGCGATATTGAGGACGACGGGGACCCTGCCTTCTACCGCGTCCACCGCATATTTTACCAGTTTTTCTTTTTCTTCGAGGCTCAGCACACTCGCCTCACCGAGGCTGCCGCCAAGGATGATGCCGTTCACACCCGAAGCCAACTGAACATCGAGATTTTTTCCGAACAATTTCAGGTCGAGCTCGTCTTTTGCCGTGAATTTCGTTGTCAGCGCGGGGAATACTCCTTTCCAATCTATTGCCATAAGGTTTTTTTTCAAAAGTATTTATAAGAGATGGTGTATGTATATTGATTTTTAATCAATCCTTGTCAAATTTTAACCGGTTATTAATGTCTTAGAGCTCTTGCTGGTTACGGTGCGGTGGTTCTACCCCCAGCAGGTGACGGACAAAGAAATCGCGCCGTTCGATCCGGCCGTAAGGCCCTCCGTCCGTATGGTCGGAGCCTGGAATGGGCAGGAATTCGAAGGTCTTACCCGCCTTGATCAGCGCGTCGGCGACCCGGTAGGTCGACTCGGGCGGGACGTTGTTATCGGCTTCGCCGACCATCAGCAGCAGATCGCCATGCAATTTCCAGGCATTGGTCACATTGGACTGTTCGTCGTAGTGTTTTCCAACGGGGTAGCCCATCCACTGTTCGTTCCACCATTGTTTGTCGATGCGGTTGTCATGACAGCCGCAGGAAGACACGGCGGCCTTGTAGAAATCGCCGTGGAAAAGCAGGCCGCCAAGCGAATTCTGACCGCCGGCGGAAGTGCCGTAGAGCCCTACCCTACTGGTATCGGCATACAGGTAGCGGGCAGCCATGGCCTTGATCCACAGCATGCGATCCGGGAAACCGGCGTCGGCGATGTTCTTCCAGCAGACGTCATGAAAGGCCTTGGAGCGGTTGGCGGTACCCATGCCGTCGATTTGTACGACGATAAAGCCCAGCTGAGCAATACTTTGCATTTCACCATAGCGGCTGGTGAAGTCCTTTGGTACGAAGGCGTCCTGGGGGCCGGCGTAGATATTCTCGATGATGGGGTAACGTTTGGTGGAATCATAGTCGTTGGGCCGGACGATGACGCCCCAGATATCGGTGACCCCGTCCCTGCCTTTGGCATGAAAGGGTTCGGGAAAACGGAAGCCGGCGGCCAGGTAGAGCGAGGCGTCCGCGTGTTCCACCTCGAGCAGCTTTTTGCCGTCGGAGGTACGGTGCAACTCGGTCACGGTAGGCACGTCGATCTCGGAATGTGCATCGAGGAAGTACTTCCGGTCCGGCGAGAAGGTGACGATATGATTGTCGTGAGCCGGTGTCAGGTCCACGAGGTGTTTGCCGTCGAAGCCGATGCGGTAATAGTGTACATAGTAAGGGTCTTCGCCGGGGTTCATACCGCTGGCGGAGAACCAGATCTCCCGTTTTTTGGTGTCGATGCTATCGATATTCCTGACGATCCACGGACCGCGGGTGATCTCCTGTTTTTGGACACCCTTGAGCAGGTCGTAGAGGTATAGGTGTTGCCAGCCATCCTTTTCGGAGGTCATCAGCAGCTCATTAGTCTCGGGAAGGTAGTAGGTAAAGAGGCGGGATTCGTAGATGAAGGTATTGGTATTTTCATCATAGACGGTGCGGGTCTGCGCCGTCGCCGCATCGACCTCGAAGATGCGAAAGCGCTGATGGCCGCGCTCGACGCGTTCGAAGGTGAAATAGCGGTTATCGTGATAACGCCAGTGCAATTCGGGCGCGCCGAAGAAGTCGATCACGGGGGTATTTACTTTCAGCGTTTTTTTATCCTCCGGCCGGAAGATGAACATCTCATAGGTGGTAAAGGGGTCGCCGGGCTGTTTATAGGGATGCATCTTTAGCTGTCCGCGGGTGGTGCCTTTAACCGAGGAGAGTACATAGTATACGGCGGAGTCTTTGACGGGATGGATATGATACCCGACGACATATTTGCTGTCCGGGGACCAGGCCAGGTTGCCGTAGGGTTTGGCCGTGTCACCGTCTGTGGTGAGGGCTGTACCGTTGTCGCCGTCGGTGCTAAGGCGGGTACTATTGCTGCCGCTTGCAGGTCTTATGTAGACGTTGCCACTGCGGATGGAGGCCACCCAGTGTTTATCGGGCGAGAGCGAGTCCGTGGAGAAGGACGCCCAGCGTCTGCCGGTATATCGTTGGAAACCGGTGTGGCGGGTGACGGTGTCGGCGGGTTCGGCGTCGAGGATCGTTCGGGTGCCTTTGACGGCATCCACGAGGACATATTGTTTCACGCTGTCCCTGAGGTAATTCCGGTACCAGAACGAGGTGCCATCGGCGGACCAGTGCGGGCGGACGGTTGCCTTGAAGATAGAGCGGGTAGCGATGCTATCGAGATAGTGCGCTTTGCGATAGCGGTCCATGGTCTCGGCACGAGAGGGCTCATATGGTGTACTCGCCGAGCCGGGTTGGGCTGGCATGAGCGGCTGCGCGGCCACCTGCACGAGGGTACAAAGAAGCACCCCGTGAAGCAGTATTATTTTTTTCATATTCATCAATCGAATCGCTCTACGGCAAATGGGGAGAGATCGATGCTGGTGGGTTTTTCGTCCACCAGCTCGCTCACCACTTTACCGGTACCGGCGCCGAGGCTAAGCCCCAGCATCGAATGGCCGGTGGCGACGACGACGTTGTTGTATCGTTTTATCCGGCCGATATAGGGCAGGCCATCGGCTGAACAGGGACGGTAGCCGTACCATATCTTTTCGCGGGGAGGCATGGTTACATCGAAATCGGGGAAGAAGCGTTTTACGGCATTGAGGATACCCTGTACCCGCGCGTAGCGGGGAGGTGTATGCGTAGACGTGATCTCCATGGTTCCCCCGAAACGGATCTTGTTGCCGTCCATGGGCGTGATTGCCGCGCGTCCTTCCACGAGGATGGCGGGATAGTTAACCCGATAAGGTGAGTCTTCCAGGGTGACGGAGTAGCCGCGGCCGGGCACGAGGGGAAGCCGGGTATCGAGCAGGGCGGCCATTTCGCGGCTCCAGGAGCCGGTGGCCACAACGATGGCATCGGCCTCGAAGGCCTCCTGCGAAGTGATCAGCTTTTTGACGGAGCCGTTGCCGGTCTCGAAACGCAGGACCTCGCGGTTTGGCAGTAGCTCCACACCGGCAGAGCGGAGCAGGTCGAGGAGACCATGCATCAATTTATTCGGATACAGATGGGCGTCACAACGGAAGAAGATCGCACCCAGCCCGTTGACGCGGGTGTGGGGTTCTTTTTCCTGCAGTGCCTTTTGGTCCAGCAGTTGGGTATCGGTGAGCCCGATGGCGTGTGCCTTTTCAACGGTATGGTGAGCATGCTCAGCAGCCGCTTGCGTTTGAAAGATCTCGAGCAGGCCTTTGTGTTCGTAGGCGAACTCGAAATGAGGCAGCGGGCGCCAGGTATTTTCGTATTCGTACTGGCTGAGAACGGCGATATCCTTGAGGGGAAGGGCCGAATGCTCCACATGTTCGGGAGTGGCGCTCTTCATGAATTTCAGGCCCCAGTCGATCAGTGAGCGACTTAGCCGGGGTTGCACATAAAAGGGGCTTTGGGAGTTTAGCATCCACTTTAGTCCCTGACGGACGATTCCGGGGGTAGCCAGGGGGATAAAATGACTGGGACAGACGTAACCACAGTTGCCATAGGAGCAGTTGTCCATGAAATCCGACTTGTCCAAAACGGTAACCCTATGTCCAGCCTTTTGAAGATAATATGCAGAGCTTAAACCTATTATGCCGCCACCGATGACGACTATATTTTTTCCCATGAAACAAAAATAAGGGGAAAAGATCAGGGGCATTTTAGCGATCCTAACCCTTATTGACCGTATTTTAACCAGTTTTTGCCTGATTTTGATATTTGGATGGTAATATCTGAGAAAAGAGGTAAATTCAATGTTATGAAAGTTCTCCAATTCACGATACCGGTGCCGCACGACAAAACAGTGATCGTCCAAAAGGATGAGCTTCCTCATTTCTATCCTCATCTGCACCGGCACCAGGAGATCCAGCTGACCTGGATCCAGCAGGGCGAGGGGACGCTGGTAGCTGAGAACAACATGCACGCCTTCCGGAGCGGAGACATCTACTGGTTGGGTGTGAATATGCCGCATGTCTTTAAGAGCGACCCCTCCTATTTCGCCCCGTCGAGCCGGAAGAAGGTCCAGACCCTGAATATCTTTTTTAACGTCAAGGGGCAGCTGGACAGCTTTTTCGAGCTACCGGAGATCAAGAACCTGAAAAATTTCCTGATGAACCGCCAAACCGGTTTCAAGGTACCACCCCAGCATGCCGACGAGATCTCGACCAAGATGCTGGAGATGCAGAACAGCTCGGGAGTAGATCAGCTGGTGCATTTTATCGAACTGTTGAAGCTTTTATCGTCTTTCCAGGAACTGGAACCTTTGTCTTCGTGTACGCAGCCGGCCTCCTATAGTGAGCACGAAGGCATCCGGATCGGTGCCATCTATAATTTCATCATGCAGATGTACGACAAGCCGATTACCCTGGAAGATGTTGCCAAGCAAGCGCATATGACACCGCAGGCTTTCTGCCGGTATTTCAAGAAACATACGCTGCATACTTTTGTTTCCTTCCTCAACGAAGTGCGGATCAACGAAGCCTGTAAAAAGCTCACGGACGGGCATTTCGACAGCATCGCCACCGTGGCGTACAATTGCGGGTTCAACAGCATCACCAATTTCAATCGGGTCTTTAAAAGCGTTACGAGCAAATCACCGAGCGAGTATCTTGAAAGCTATATGCAAAATGTAGAGGCCTGAGCACTGGCGGCCGTTAGTTCCTGATCATGCGGATGGTTCCCGAGACGGGGCCTACGCCGTTGCGGGGCGAATGGGCGGCGAACCTGACGGTAACGGTTTGTTTTCCTTTTACCAGTTCCTGCGGTATGGGATAGGTAATTTCGTAAAATTTACTTTGTTTAAAGGAGGTGAGGTTTTGGGTGGCGATCGTTTGGCCATCGACCTGGATATCGAAGATGCGGCCGCGGTGATCGTCGCCCCAATAATCACAATACAGGGTGTTACCGGCAGTGGAATCGACTTTCATGGTAAAAGAAAAGTAGCCGCCCTCTTCGGTGGAGCGCCATTTTTTGCCATGGTCCTCCCCGGTGAGCAGGCCTTCGCCGGCAAAGGAGTGATCACGCTCAGGTTGCATTTCGCCAAGTCTTAGCTTATCGATGGTATGTTCTTCGAGCTCCTGTTCACGTTTTCTTTCCGCCGCATATTTCTCCTTTTGCAGGGCCCAGGTGGCCGGGGTGAAATAGTCCCAATAGACGCTGTAGTATTCGTTCTCCGTGGTATTTAAGGGGACCAAAGTGACGTCGCCGGGCTGGCCGACTTTGGAGGTCTGGAAGACCAGCCGGTTCGGATCGGTGCGACGTATCCACTTGTTAGGGTCTTCGCTCGGCGAGACCAGTACGGGGATGCCTTTTACCGGGTCGGGCTCGGTATTACCCAGCTCGCCCGACAGCAATACCGGACCATAGAAGATGGCGATGCGGGCAGGGTTGTCGGGAATCGCCCGGGTATAGAAATCTTCGGCGAAATGGACCTGGATCTTATCGCCGTTCTTCCAGTTTCGGCGGATAAAGAGATAGCCATGGGCGTCGATAGGCGTCGATTGCGGCACGCCGTTGACGAGCAGGCGGACGTCACCGGCCCAGCCGGGTTTGCGGATGCGCAGCGAGAGGTCTGTCGGGTGGGCTGTCGAGATGGTCAGCGTTGTGTAGTCGTTAACGGGAAGGGTGGTACGCTGTTCGACGGTAATGCCTTTTTCACGCCAGGTGAGTCGCGACGGGATGAAGAGGTTTACGAAGAGGCTGCCGTCTGCGCCGCGGGAATAGATCGTCTCACCATATTTCACGTGGTTTTCCATGCCCGTGCCGACACAGCAGGTAAAGGTGTTGAACTCGTCGCTGTATTCCTTGCGGCCGCCCATGCGCAGCGGAAGGAAATAGGTCATCATACCGGTCGCGTGGTTCTGCGAAGCGAGGATATGGTTATACAACGCGCGTTCGTAATAATCCATGAGCGTGGCGGAAGGATGCCAGGCAAAGAGATGCCTGGTGAGCTTGAGCATATTGTATGTATTGCAGGTTTCGGTGGTATTGTCCGTGAGTTCGTTGTTCAGGGCCTTTGCCTTGCCGAGGTATTCGTAGTCGCTGTTGCCGCCAGTGGCGTAGGTATGGTCGTCGACGACGATGGACCAGAAGGACTGGGCAATGCTGCTATCCCGTTTGTCGGCCGTGAGCTCGTAGCGGCGGGCGCAGCCGATGACCTTTGGGATCTGGGTATTGGAATGTTTTCCGGCGAGGTCGTCGAGACCTTGTGATAGCGAGTCGAGGATACGTTTGTCGTAAAACTTATACGAAAGCTCAAGGTATTTCTTGTCTCCGGTGATCGCGTACGTATTTGCCAGGACGTCGTTCATGCCGCCGTATTCGCAGAGGAGCATTTTTTGCAGGGTCGAGTCGGAGAGATTATCGATTACTGTTGCGGTCCAGTCTGCCAGGCCACGTTCGATCTTAAGGGCTTTGTCGTTGTTGCAATAGAGCCAGGCGTCGAGCAGACCGGCCATGACCTTGTGGACGGTATACCAGGGCGACCAGGCGCCGTTGAGATCGAAGCCATGCGAGCGGATGTTGCCGGCAGCCACTTCGGTCCAGAGGGTATCTTCCCGGGGGATGGCGCCGACATACCCGTTCATGGATAACATGCCCGGTGTGGAATTCTTGCTCCGGGCAGCCTGGCAGACAGCCAGTTCGTCGACGATATAATCGACACGATGGAGGAAGGCGGTATCACCCGTGGAGGCATATTCCATGGAGCAGGCCGAGAGATAGTGACCGAGGGTATGCCCGGCGAGACCGGAGGACTCCCAGCCGCCATATTTTGGGGCTTTTGGTTCGAGACCGGCATGGGCGCGAAATTCCGACAGCAGGCGATCCGGCTGGATCTCGAGCAGGTAGCGGACATCGGCTTCCATCGCGTCTTTAAACGGGCCGTCGAGGAGACGGACATCGCGGAGATCGAAGGGATAGGCCCGGATGGTGATGGCCGGCCGTTCTTTAACGGCGGCGTTCGTATATTCAGGGACGTAGGACTGGGCGATCGCTCCGGCCGCGGGGGCCAGCGCAATTGCGGCGACAAGCGATGCTGCCGCGACGAGGGATGATTTACGTTGCATATTCACGATCTCTTGCTGTTTCGTTACCGGCCACCGCCGGGGCAGTGTTCACGAAGATAGTCTGTAAATAGATGCGAAAGATGCAGGGAGGTCCCTTCGCCTTCGTTAATGGCATGTGTCCGGTTAGGATAGACCATGACCTGAAACGGCCGGTCGTATTTCACCAGCTCGTTGATCAGTTCCTCGGTACCTTTGTAATGGACATTGTCGTCGCCCGTGCCGTGGACGATGAGCAGGTGCCCTTTGAGATTTTTCGCATAATGAAGAGGTGAATTGTCGACAAAATCCTCCCGATTTTCCTGCGGCAGCCCCATATAGCGTTCCTGGTAGATGTTATCATAAAGGAGTTCATCGGCCACGGGGGCGATGGCAATGCCCGTTTTGTAGATATCGGGATACTGGAACATGAGATTGAGTGTTGCCGAGCCGCCGCCGCTCCAGCCGTTGACTGCGATGCGGCTGCTGTCGACGAAGGGCCATTGCAGGATCTTTTTGGCTGCCATGGCCTGGTCGCGGATATTGATATCGCCGATCTTGCGGTAGATACATTTTCGCCAGGCGGCGCCCTTGGGCGCCGGAGTCCCTCGCCCGTCGAGGCTGATCTGGATATAGCCGTCGGCGGCGAGATCACCGGCATAGAGCGGGTTGCCGGCCGAACCGATGGCGTCTTTTACTGTGCAGGCAGCGGGTTCGGTATAGACTTTAAAGAGGACAGCGTATTTTTTTGTGCTGTCGAAATCCTTTGGCAGGATCATCCAGCCGTCCATGGTGACGCCGTCGTCGGTGGTGATCTGGAACATTTTCACCGGATACCGGGGCATCGTGCGGCGCGGCGAGGACTGCTCATTGGTTTTGATGATGGTGTGTTTCGGCAGGCTTATCCAATCGGACGCAAATTCATAGAGATGGTTGGAGAAGTTGTGGGTGGCGTAGGCTGCTCCGGGTCCGATAGTATAGTTATGGGTACCTTTTTCAGTCGTGGGAGAGATCAGCTCGAGCTTGCCTTTTCCGTCGAGGTTTACCCGATACAAATACTGTTGGGTTGCATTATCGGGGGAAGCGAGAAAATAGGCGTAATGATTCTTCTCGTCGATGGCTTTCAGGGAGATGAGATCGTAGTTTCCGACGGTGAGGAGCGTTTCCTTTTTTCCGTCACGGCTTTCCTTGAAGAGATGCCGCCAGCCATCTTTTTCCGATACCCAGAGGAAGTCCTTGCCGCCGTCGATCCATTCCCAGCCGGTGGGGTCGTCGCTATAGCGGTGTTTGACGTCGATCCAGGCTTTGTCCGTTTCCTCATAGATCTGCGTTGCGGCGCCGGTGGCGGCGTTGCAGATAAAGACTTTGGCGTCGTTTTGTTTCCTGTTAAGCTGTTCGAGCACGAGCTCGGTGCTGTTGTCGGCCCATTCCATCCGCGGAATATAATGTTGACGGCTGTCGCCGGGGACGTCCATCCAGGTGGTCTTACCGGTGACGAGGCTGATGACGCCTACGCGACAGGGTGACGGGTCTTCGCCGGCTACAGGGTATTCGACGGGGATGGTGAACGGATAGAGCGAGTCCGTGTTATCAATCATCAGGAAGTTCTTCACCTTGGTGGCGTCGAGCTGCCAGTAGGCGATGCTTTTGCTATCGGGGCTCCAGCGGAAGCCATCGCGGCAGCTGAACTCTTCTTCATAGGCCCAGTCGAAGGTGCCATTGATCAGCCGGAAGGCGCCGTCGGTCGTTAGCTGGGTAAT
>JAICXX010000297.1 GCA_025934485.1 Chitinophagaceae bacterium | reverse complement strand
TATTAATGAACAGGTGAAAGACACCAAAGAGGCGTTGCAGGGGGCGAGGGATATCATCGCCGAATGGGTCTCCGAGAACGAGCAGGCGAGAAATAAGGTCCGCCAGTTATTTACCCGCGACGCCGTGGTCACCGCCAAGGTTATCACCAGCAAAAAAGACGAAGAAGATGCGCAGAAGTATAGAGACTACTTTGAATTTAGCGGTTCACTGGCCGATAGTCCGGGGCATCGTATTCTTGCCATTCGTCGTGGAGAGAAGGAAGGTTATCTGATCATGGATCTGAACATCGATAAAACGGGTGCGGTGGACGAGTTGGACCGGATCTTTGTCAAGAATGGCGGTGCAGCGGCCAGTGAAGTAAAGAAGGCTGTCGAAGATTCTTTTGACCGGTTGCTGAAGCCGTCGATCGAAAATGAATTCCGGCTGATCAGCAAGAACAAGGCCGATGAGGAGGCTATCGGCGTCTTTGCCGAGAATCTTAGACAACTCCTGCTGGCATCGCCGTTGGGTTCCCAACGGGTGCTGGCGCTCGATCCGGGTTTTCGCACCGGATGTAAGGTCGTCTGTTTGGATGCGCAGGGAAATTTTCTGCATAACAGCACCATCTATCCGCATCCACCGCAGCATGAGACGGCGGGCAGTATCGCCGAGCTTCGGCGGCTGGTCGACAAATATGAGATAGAAGCGATAGGCGTGGGCAATGGCACGGCGGGACGCGAGACCGAGCAACTGGTACGGGGCATCGATTTCGGACGTCGTGTAAGTATCTTCATGGTGAATGAAAGTGGGGCTTCTATTTATTCGGCAAGCGAAGTAGCCCGCGAAGAATTTCCAGATCAGGACGTGACTGTTCGGGGAGCAGTTAGCATCGGCCGCCGGCTGCTCGATCCGTTGAGCGAACTGGTGAAGATCGATCCAAAGTCGATTGGCGTCGGACAATACCAGCATGATGTCAACCAAACCAAGCTAAAAGAAGAGCTGGACCGGATCGTCGAGAGCTGCGTGAACCATGTGGGCGTCGATCTCAACACCGCCAGCAAACATCTGCTGACGTATGTATCAGGCTTGAGCGCGACCCTGGCCAAGAATATCGTGGAATACCGCGCCAGGAACGGGGCCTTCTCGAGCCGGGAGGAACTGAAAAAAGTGTCGTTGATGGGGCCCAAGACCTTTGAACAATGTGCCGGCTTTTTGCGGATCGCCGGTGCGGCCAATCCGCTTGACAACAGTGCCGTGCATCCTGAAACGTATCCCATTGTGACAGCCATGGCGGCGGACCTACAATGTTCTGTAGCCGATCTCATCAAACAATCCGAACTGCGGAAAAAGGTGGTTCGCAAGAAATATATTACCGAGACGGTGGGTGAATTCACCATCGACGATATCCTGAAGGAATTGGAGAAGCCTGGCCGGGATCCCCGCGCCCCCATCGAAGAGTTCCGGTTCGAAGAGACGATCAAGACCATGGAGGATCTGAAGCAGGGTATGACGGTACCGGGTATCGTCACCAACATTACCAATTTCGGGGTGTTTGTCGATATCGGCGTCAAGCAGGACGGGCTGGTGCATATTTCACAGCTGAGCAATACGTATGTGAGTGATCCTAATTCGGTGGTCAAGCTGCAGCAAAAAGTGATGGTCACCGTATTGGAAGTAGATGTGGCGCGAAAGCGGATATCGTTATCCATGAAGGGGGCTGGCAATGCGAAGGGGCAAGGCGGGCATCGTCCTACGGGTGGCGGGCAACGGCCGGCGGGTAAGCCCGGTGGTGGCAAGAGTGCGCCGAAGGAAGAGACACCGGATTCTTTTCAGGCTAAGCTGATGGAGCTGAAGAAGAAATTCAAGTAGTGCGGTGCCGCCGGCGATTCAGATACATGTCGAGCAACACGAAGCCCATGACAACGGAGATCAGCATGAACAGGCTGATGTAGGTGCCATTGATGTATTTCGAGGGATCGACAGCGTTTAGCTTTTCGAGGCCCAGGTTTGGCGTGTTGGGGATCAGGTTCGAGGAACCGTGTCCCCGGGTCCAATGGAACTGCGACACGACATAGGCAAGGAAGCCAAGGATCAGGGTCAGGAAGAAGGCGCCGATGCCGCGGATGACGTTCTTGTTGATATAGGTTCGGGTGGCCGGAGCCACATGATAACGGCCGATCTCCTCCATAACGTTGCGGGTAAAGCGCATGGAGGGGGCGTCCAGCTCAGAGGCGTTCAGCAACTGGTGTACGTTCAGCAATTCGGCGTATTTCTCCCGCCACTCCTGGTGGTTTGCCACGAGCTCTTCGAGAGCCGATCTCTCTTCGGGACTTGATAATCCATCGATATATTCCCAAAGACGATCTTCCATTAATTGTTCTGCACGCATATCAATATGAATTAAGTTCAAAATTAAAATTCTTTTCCAGTTTCTCTTTCAGCTTGTGTCTGGCCCTATGCAGCTTGACCTTTACGGTATTGGGGTCGTAGCCCATGATGCGGCCGATCTCTTCCAGGCTTTGTTCACCTTTATAAAACAAGGTGATCAGCTGGGCGTCGTCGGGGCTCAGCTGCCGGATCGCGTTGTTGACGACCGCGTGCCGGGATTTTTGTTCCACGAGGTTCGCACTGAAGGACGACTCGCGGTTCTCGAGGGTGAGGAAGGTCCTTTCGTTATCGATCGAGGTCGTAGCCAGCTTTTTCTTTCGAAGGAACGTGATACAACTGGTACGGACGATCGTATAGAGCCAGGTGCTGAATTTTGATTCGCCGCGGAAATCGGCCAGAGAGCGGTAGGCTTTGACAAAGATGTCCTGGCTAATCTCTTCGGCGTCTTCGCGGTTGTCGGTAAACCGGAGCACTAGGGTGAATACAAATTGCTGATACCGCTGGACCAGCTGTCCATATAAAGCCTGCTCTCCTTGCAGGACTCTTTTAATAATCTCTGTATCAGTGAGTTCAATATGCGTCACAATCTATAAGACTATGAATTAGATCAGCAGGTTACAAAGGAAGGTACGAAAAATAAATCGGGGATTACTGTAACCCGTGTGTTTCGTGGGTAGTCTGAGGTTGTATAAAAGTTAATAACATGGAACCAGGACAATTAGTTTTTTTATGGTTGATACTCATGACGATCAGCATATGTGCGGTCATTTTTGGAAACCGCTATATCCGTACCCGCGAAAATATGGCGATGATCGAGAAGGGGATGGACCCCAAGTTCAAACCCGAGCGGCCGCGGCCGGCGCCTTTCAGGAACCTCAAATGGGGCTTATTGCTGGTAGGGGCGGGGTTGGGGCTTTTGGTCGCCTATTTGTTGGACAATACCTTGTTGTATAAGGTCGGGCATTATGTGAGCAAGTGGGATAATGGCGATTATCAGGTCAATGGCGCCAATGTGAGTCTTTATTTTGCCTTTATCGCTGTCGGTGGTGGGCTCGGGCTGATCACCAGTTACCGGATCGAGAAAAAGGAATTGCTCGACAAAGAAGAGAAGTAACCAAAGTCGTTCAAAAGAAAAAGGGCCGGAAGGCCCTTTTTCTTTTTGTCTATTTATCGACGACCTCGAGCGCTTTGGTGATCACGGGGTCATAGGCGTTGTAGATCTCGTAGTAGCCTTCTGTGCGCCAGATCTGGCGGGCGAGGAGGGCTCGAATGCGGTGTTGCAGCACTTCCTTTTCCCTGGCAGGAATGGATTTCAGGTTGACTGTATCCCGGGCGGCGTAGGAGGTGAGTGCGTTCCAGACCTTTTCGTCGTCGTGGAAGCGGGCGTCGAAATCGGCAGGGTTTTTAAACGACTGAAACACAGGGATATGCTGGATATAATAGGTGTAAATGAAGCGGCTGAGGGTGCCGTCCACATACAGGGCGGTGGTGCCCCGGCTAAGGGTGGATGTATCGAAGCCTACGAAGATATCCGGGGTGATGCCGCCGCCGCCGTATACGGTGCGATGTTCCGGACCGAGGGTCTTATAAGCCTTGCCGGTGTGAGCGGCGGTGTCGCCGTGGAGGACCTCGCCGTCGTGGAAGCGTTTGAGGACCTCATCGTTGTAATCTTCATGGCCTTTGTCATACGGTTTCTGGATACTGCGGCCCGTGGGTGTATAATAGCGGGCGATGGTCAGCCGAAGGGCGGAGCCGTCGCTGAGCTGGTATTGTTCCTGGACGAGGCCCTTGCCGAAGGTGCGGCGGCCGATGATGGTGGCGCGATCCCAATCCTGCATGGCGCCGGCGAGGACCTCGCTGGCAGAGGCGGTCCCTTCGTCGGTGAGGAGCGCCAATTTACCTTTTTCGAAGAGGCCGTCGCGTTGGCAGTGGTATTCGACCTTGGGGGAACGGGCACCCTGGGTGTAGACGATGAGCTTGTCCCCGTCGAGGAAATCGTCCGCGATGGCGATGGATTCCTGGAGGATGCCGCCGCCATTGCCCCGGAGGTCGAGGATCAGTCGCTGGAGCCCTTGTTTTTGCAATGCCATGAGTGCCTGGGCAAATTCGGCGTGGGTAGTCTCGGAGAATTTGCCGATGTGAATATAGCCGGTGCCCTTATTGATCATATAGGATACGTCCACACTGGGGAGGGGGATCATGCCGCGGGTGATGGTGGCCAGGACGGGTTTGGCCGGCTGGGTGGCTCTTATCAGGGTCACGGTCACCTGGCTGGCGCCGGGGCCGCGGAGTAAATTACGGATACGGTCATTGGTGATGCCGTTGCCTGCGACCACGGAGTCGCCGACCTTGATGAATTTATCGCCGACCTGAAGACCTGCCTTTTCGCTGGGGCCGCCGGAGAGTACGTTCATGACATTCACCGTGTCGTCGAAGATCTGGAATTCCACACCGATGCCTTCGAAATTACCTTCGAGGTCTTCGTTGACCTCCGACAATTCTACCGGGGGGATATAGATCGAGTGAGGGTCCAGGTGGGCGAGCATGCCTTCGATGGCGTCGTTGCCAAGGCTATCGGTAGAGACGGAGTCCACGTATTTCATGTTGATCAGGTCCATGACCTCTTCTACCGGGGTTTGTTTCCGGGTCAGGAAGAAGCCGGTGGGACGGATGTTTCCCCGCAGGCGGAAACCTATTAGCATCCCTACCATCATTACAATGGCAAATAACAAGGGTAGCCAGACTTGGAGTTTTTTCATTCCAACGAATTATTTTTATAAAACGCCCGGAGGGCGTTTTGGCCGAAAGCCAATCATTATTGGCACCGGGGACATGGTACTTTTTTTCAGAAAAACATGGTCCCGGTGCGTACCGAGGGCTGCAAATTAAGCAATCATATTTAACTTGCAGACACAAATAGGATGGATGAATATATTGATCGCGGACAGCGGCGCCACCAAGTGCGAGTGGTGTCTGCTCTATAACGGCAAGACAAAAAAGAT
>JAICXX010000317.1 GCA_025934485.1 Chitinophagaceae bacterium | reverse complement strand
GTGCGCACGCAGGTAGACAACGAAAAGGGTTCGACTCCCAACATCCTGCAACCCACTTATAAACATCGATAGGAATGTCCCTACGCTGGAAGTTTAGGTGAATCAATTAGGCCGGATAATGGTAAGCCGGCGGCACAAGATCAACAAACAGGACGCGACCGAAGAACGCGAACCTAAATGGACGGTGGAAAAAATTGGCAGCTGGGGAAGACCAGCATTTTTAACCAGCAATAAAACCAAGACAAAGTATATGAACGCCGAAGACGCACTCGAACAATTCCGCAGAAAATTCCCCTTCGCCGAGGTCTTTGTGGAGGAAACCCAAATGCGCTACAATTTTGGAAGGAATGTCGCCTTTGCGCGTCGGTTTGAGGCGGAGGCCCGGGCGCTTATCATCAACCAGCACTTACCTCTCTGCGCGGATTTAGCCATCTGGGAGCGCAAAGGATGCGTCTTAGGCGTGCAGTTGATCATAAAGATTGTTCCTGTCGAAGATTTGGTTGCATGAAAAAGCCGGGAAGAATCCCGGCTACAGAGTAAACAATTTTTTTATAACAGATAAGACAAAGGTATGAAATATTTAAAAATTCAAAATGATGGGGTCCTGGATATCCGCCTGGTAGCACTTATGGGCGGCACGACCAAGGCGTCCGACAAATACAAGATCGGACAATTCGGGACGGGGCTTAAATATACCCTGGCGTTTCTCTACCGCAATAACCTCGATTTCAAAATCTTCGCCGGTACAGAAGAGGTGCAAACCCATACCGAGAAGGAGGAAATACGGGGAGAGACTTTCGAGATCATCTGCATCAACGGCCAGCGCACGTCCATTACAACGAAAATGGGCGAAGATTGGAGCGCCTGGATGATCATCCGCGAACTTTGGTGCAACGCCCTGGATGAAGGCTCGCCTGTTCGGGAGATTACCGATGAGGTGTCCGGAGTCGAGGGTAAAACAACCTTTTATATCCAGGAGGACCTGCAGGTGCGTAACGTGTTGAAGGACTGGGATAAATATTTCATTCATGGCTCGGCTGCGATCTTTAAAAACGAGACTTACACCTTGTACCCCGCCGGCGACCGCCTGTGCATCTATAAGCAGGGTGTTTTGATCCACGAAAGTCCGAATCAGAAAAGCGTGTTTTCCTACGATATTGGAAACGCGGACATAAACGAGTTGAGGGAGTTCAAGGGCATCATAGCCAGGGAGATCACGCACGCCATGCACAATGCAGACGAAAAGGCAATAGCCTACTTTTTGGAGAATGTCACCGACGATCATTTTGAGGGGCAAATGGACTGGGATTGGTACATTTCCTTCGGAGAGGGTTGGACACGCGTAATCGGCGCCGGTAAGCTGATCTATCAAAAAGTTCTCGATGAGATCAAAGCCCGTGGGGGTAAGCCGGATGAGGCCTCGATGATCATCGTTCCGAAAAACATCTACAAGGCACTGACGAAGCAGTTTGACGGCATCGGGGCAGTGTATGTAGCTGGCCGGATCGGAGATTTTTACGAGGACTTTAGCGAAGAGTGCGAAGCCAAGATCAAACAAGGCCTTACGATCCTGGAAGCCTGCGGGTATATCTTCCATCCCGAGCTCGAATTCGTCTATGGTTTTTTTGAGGACAAAACCACCCTGGCGAAGGTCGATCTGAAGAGCAAAAAGGTCTACATCTCCAAAGCGTTTATCCAGCAGCCGCTTTTCCGACTTGTATCGATGCTCATCGAGGAAAACGAGCACTTCAATACCGGCTTGTCGGATGAGACGAGGGAGTTTCAACAACATTTTATCAACCTCTATACGCGCCAGCTTCTGGCTAAAAACGCGATAGAAATTTAATCCTGCCAAAATGGAAGGCTTACAAAAATCTGAACAAATAAACGAACTGGCGACCGCTCTATGCAAGTTCCAGGCTGAGTGTCCGCCTATCGGTTTGGATCGCGAGGTGAAGGTTAAAACAAAGACCGGCGTCGAATACAGCTTTGATTATGCCACAGCCGGTAATATCAAGGCGATCATTACGCCTTTGCTTGCCAAGAACGATCTGGCTTATTCTCAGCCGACTTTGCCGGATGGCACCGTTATAACCATTCTGATGCATAAATCCGGGCAATACATTGCTGGCGAGTTATCCATCAAAGGGGAAAACAACGCCCAAGGCATCGGCTCCGCTATCACCTACGCAAAGAGATACGCGCTCTGCGCCATCTTAGGTATCGTTACTGAGGATGATGACGATGGAAATATGGCCAGCGGCCACGAGTTCACCACAGCCAACAAGATCGAGAATAATAAGCCCTGGTTGAACGAAGGCACTAAAGAGTACGACGGCGCGCTGGCGAAACTCCGGGCCGGAACGACGACCATCGATAAGATCAAAACGGTAATGAAAATTTCCAAGGCTACCGAAGAGAAACTTCGGGAAGCCCTCAAACTTCAAAAAAATTAGGTTATGACAGGCGCAAAAGAAATGTTCATACAAGAGCAGGAGTCCAATACGGAAGAGTTTCCGCCAGCATTTAACGGACCCGAACAATCTGTGATCAGGCCGGGATCGATCCTGGTGCTCAATAAAGCCAATGCCAAAGAGTTTCACGAAGGCATGAAAGCCATGATCCAGGAAACCGGCTGCGGCCTTTTCGAATATCTCGAAACGATCAAATTTTTCGAGAAGGTCAAAGCCTATATAAGCGGCGACAAGCAGGCGAAGATACCGGAGGATAAGCAGTTCGTCGATTTGGTCCGAACGGAAATTCTGAAGTATGAAAAAGGCGTTCATACGACTCCTCGCGGAGTAAAGTTCGAGACCTGCGAGACCGGTACCGCCTATGATTTCAGCCAATGCAATGATCAGGAATTATTAAAGCTGCAGTCGGAGGCTGAAGCGGCCTCCGAAAAGCTGAAGGCCCGGAAGGAATTTCTAAAGACGGTTGCCGTCTCCGGCCTGGATGTTATCGATACGGATTCCGGTGAGGTTTACAAAATTTACCCGCCCTCCAAGACATCCAATTCTTCCTACAAAATAACAATGAAGTGAAGCCTCACCTCAGTCAGAACCCAATCCTTAGTGGTAGCAAATGCCCTTATTGTGGCGCGGCGACAGAATACGTTGACAGTTCATGTATCTATGGCAAAAGCTATGGGATGATCTATATCTGCCGAAAGTGTGACGCCTATTGCGGCGTCCACAAAGGAACTGATATCGCGCTGGGGAGAATAGCAAATCGGGAGCTTAGAGAACTGAAAAAGCAGGCTCATTCATTCTTTGATATCATTTGGAAAAATGGTGTTATGGGAAGGTCCGAGGCTTACCGTTGGCTGTCCGGCGTTCTCGAAATTCCATTCAAGGAATGCCATATAGGAATGTTTAACGAGGACCAATGCCGATCGGCTATCATGGAGTGCAAGCGGCTTCTCAACGACAACAGGCGTCTTGATCTTGATTTTGGCGCGGAGCCGATCACCGATTTTTTTGATCTCCCGTAATGGAACGTCTTGAACTTTTCGGCCACATTGACGAAGCGGGCAAGTTCGTTCTCCACAACCGTCACAGGTTCGAGGAATGGGCGCGCAAGTACCCGGGCAAGGAAGTGGCGATCCGCTTCGAAAGGAAGTCCGTGAAGCGATCTGATCCGCAGAATAGGTATTACTGGGGCGTCGTGATCAAAGAGATTAGCATACGCCTGCGCGATCTCGGGAATGATTGGTTGACCGATGAAGATGTTCACGACCTTATGAAATTAAAGTTCAACCATGAGCAAGTTATTGGCGACGGGGGCGAGGTTCTTGAAATCCCCAAAAGCACCGCCAATCTGACGAAAACGCAATTCTTGGAGTATGTCGAGCGCGTTCGTATGTGGGCTGCAGACTTCCTCTGCATCGACATTCCGGATCCCAATACCCAAACACAAATGCAGTTATGAAAAAGAACGAGCTAATAGCCAAAGTCCTCCTGGCCGATCTCAATAGCGGCGAACGGACGGACGAACAGAAAAGGGAGCTGATCGCTGAGGCCTTGCGAGACTACGCTGTCGATCTCCTAAACAAAGCTATCTACATGAAGGATAAAAACGTCGATTGGGAAACCGCCCGGGATTTGATGCAGATTGAGGGCGTCGACTTCGACGGCAAAACGAAAAAGTTTAAGTGATCATGAGTACCGTCGATCCCATAAAGCTAAACCAGCTGGCGAGGGCCAGGATGCCCCGGGAGAAAAAGAAGCCTGCTCCAATCGCCAGGCAAAGCGAAAAGAAGAAGGCTCAGGCGGCCGAAGAGAAAAAGCTCCTGGAGCTCGACAAGGCCTTCTATCTGGAAGTCTGGTTGGCCAGCCCTCACATATGCCAATGCGGATGCGGGCAGAATCTGGGCCGAGAGCCGCTGACCACTTTCTTTCATCACCTGCTCGAAAAGAGGAATTATCCTGAGTTCCGCCATACCCCTGAAAATATCATGATCCTTCATCCGGATTGCCACAACGCGGTAGAATCGAACATCGATAACCGACCATCGGTAAGACTGAGGAGGGAAGGGGTTTATAAACAATTGATTGGATAACACGCTAAAAACCAATAACTCAATATGAGCAAGAAAAAAGCCGCTATCGCGGAAGAAACCAAAGTCCAGGAGCTGCCGAAAATATCAGGCTTTAAAGG
>JAICXX010000373.1 GCA_025934485.1 Chitinophagaceae bacterium | reverse complement strand
GAACCTATCTTTTGTTATTATATCCAGGGCATATCCTACCCTGCCGTTTCCCGCGACGACCTCATCGGCGAACTTCCCGCGCTAAAAAAGAAATTCCCCGACTATCATTCCTATGCCGATGCGACCATCCACACTATCTTCTCGGAAGAAGAGCTCAAAGATGCCGGCCCGCTGAAAGCCGAAACCCTCTCCACTATGTGGCTGCAAAACAAAGGTGACTCGGGCTTCATCCCGCATACCCTTCCCCTTGAAGCACAATATGGCCCCATCTATGCAATCGACACCAGCGACATCAACGGCGACGGCCACCCCGACCTGATCCTCGCGGGCGGCAACGAGTGGACTCGCATTCGCTTCGGCCGCTACCGCGCGAACCACGGCGTACTGCTACTCAACGACGGTAAAGGGAATTTCCGTTACATCCCCCAGGACGAGAGTGGCCTTAACATCTGCGGCGACGTCCGCGACCTCATCGACCTCGGCAATAAAAAAATATTATTTGGCATCAATGACAGCCCTGCACAGATATATTCTTATTAGCCTGCTCTGCACAGCCATGCTGAGCACAGCCACGCTGGCACAGGCGCAACACCCGGCCACCATCCGCGAATACAATCAGGCCTTCCCGACCTATGCCTTTTCCGATCCAAGCCCGCTGCCCATGCTAAACAACGTATATCCCTATTTCCGTTTCGACGGCTTCACCGACCACCGCACGTCCAAAAAATGGAAGGTCGTAGAATTACAAAACGACTATATCCGGGTGCTGATCCTACCGCAGATCGGCGGCAAGATCTGGACCGCCATCGAACGCTCGACCGACCGCCCCTTCCTCTATTATAACCATGCGGTAAAATTCCGCGACGTCGCCATGCGCGGCCCCTGGACCAGCGGCGGTCTCGAAGCGAATTACGGCATCATCGGCCACACCCCCAACTGCGCTACACCCGTCGACTATATCACCCGTGCCAATGCCGATGGTAGCGTCAGCTGCTATATCGGAACTCTTGACCTGCTCTCGAAAAGCCACTGGCGCATCGAGATCCGTCTCCCAAAAGACCAGGCAGGATTCATCACCCGGTCCCTCTGGTACAACACTACCCCCCTCGAACAGCCCTACTATCATTGGATGAACGCCGGCCTCAAAGCCGCCGGCAATCTTCAGTTTATCTATCCCGGTAACCGTTACCTTGGTCACAACGGCGAATATGCGTCCTGGCCCATCAACACGTCGAACGGCAAAGACATCTCCTGGTACAATAACAATAACTTCGGCAGCTACAAATCCTATCACGTGTTCGGGAAATACACCGACTTCGCCGGTGTATACTGGCACGACGACGACTTCGGCATGGTTCGCTATGGCCGCCATGACGATAAACCAGGAAAAAAACTCTGGATCTGGGGCCTCTCAGGCCAGGGCATGATCTGGGAAAAACTACTCACCGACACCGATGGTCAATACATCGAACTGCAATCCGGCCGTCTCTTCAATCAAAACACGGAGGTAAGCACCCTTACTCCATTCAAACATCGCGGATTTCAACCCTACAGCACCGATACCTGGGAAGAGACCTGGTACCCCGTCCTCGGCACCGGCGGCTTCGTGACCGCAAACGACTTCGGCGCCCTCAACGTCGAGCACAACGCCCACACCTTAAACATCGCATTCTCGCCCATCAAAAGCTTTCACGACACCGTCCGCGTCTACCTGAACGGCAACCCCATCTATACAAAAGCGGCCGCTTTCATACCCTTAAGCCCTTTCAAAGCCTCTTTAAAATGCGATACAGGCCGCCTCGTGATCACCATCGGCGACCTTCGCTACGACTCCGACCCCAATGCCGGCAACCTCACCCGTCCCGTCGACGCTCCCGCCGATTTCAACTGGAACACGGCTTATGGTCAATTTCTTAAAGGCGTAGAAGCCATGGATCAAAAGAATTATCCGGAAGCGGAAACCGCCCTGCAAAAAGCCGTAGATCTCGACAGCAATTTCATACCCGCCCTGACCCAGTACGCCACCCTCCTCTATCGCAACCTCGACTACCACGCCTCGCTGCATTACGCCACCCGCGCCCTTAGCATCAACACCGAAGACGCACCCGCCAACTTCATTTACGGCCTGGCAAACCAGGCGCTGGGCGACACCATCAACGCCAAAGACGGCTACGACATCGCCGCCATCGACCCCGCCTTCAGAAGCGCCGCTTACACCCGGCTGGCCATGCTCGAAAGAAACAACGGCCGGGCCCGCGACTATACGGAAAGAGCGCTGTTAGCGAATCCAATCAACATCGAGGCGCTACACCTGCAGGCCCTGTACAACCGCCCGGCCAACGCCGCCCTGCTCGATCATCTGGATAGCCTCGATCCCCTCGATCACTTCGCCCGCTGCGAACGCTACCT
>JAICXX010000229.1 GCA_025934485.1 Chitinophagaceae bacterium | reverse complement strand
GTTACAAGTCGTGAGTGCGCAGGGTAAATGGAAGGGGGCGTTGTATTTTGCCCTGGGGCAGATCGCGGAATTTAATAAAGAACCGAATAAATTTGTGATCGAGGCGGCGCCGGAGATGCCGCCTGGCGCCCCCATCGGGATGCCGGATGATGAATTTAATTTTTAATATGAGGATCTTATTTAGTTTTCTGCTCGTGTTGACGGGCGCGGCCCGGGCGCAGAAGATGTATCTGCTCGTGGGTACCTATACCAATACGGGGACGTCGGCGACCAATCCAAAGATGGACTCCAGCGGTAGCAAAGGCATCTATGTGTACCGGTTCGATGGGGCGACGGGCAGGGCGAAGCTGCTGAGTCACACGCACGGGGTGTGTAATCCGAGCTATCTTGCGGTGGCACAGGATGGACATCACGTCTATGCGTGTACGGAGTCGCGGATGGCGGGCATGGGTTCGGTGAGTGCATTTGATTTCGACAGAAACGCGGGCCGGCTGCGATTCATTAACAAAGTTCCCAGCGGCGGCGATAACCCTGCCTATGTGTCGGTGGATAGCAGCGGCCGGTGGGTGGTCGTTGCGAACTATACCGGCGGGAGCTTTTCCGTGTGTCGTATCGGGGCAGATGGAGGATTGTCGCCCTGGGTTCAACGCTTGGCCTTTTCGGGGCATGGCATCAATCCGCAGCGGCAGGATAGATCGCATGTGCATAGCGCGGTGTTCTCGCCGGATCTGCGGCATCTTTATATCCAGGACCTTGGACTGGACCGGATAAGCATGTATCCTTTTGATGCGGATGCGGGGCCGAAGGCCGGCTCGGCAGGAGGCTTGGCATCGCCGCTGGATACCACGGGGATAAAACGGTTTAGTATCCCTGCCGGCGCGGGCCCGCGGCATCTTACATTTGGGCCTGGCGGACATTTTGCCTATTTGATCGAAGAGATGGGCGGCATGGTGGATGTCTATCATTATGACCCCGTTACAGGCGTGCTTGACTCCCTTCAACGGATCGCGGCGCATCCGGATACAGCGAGTGGGTCCTGGCGGAGCTCGGATGTCCATTTGTCACCGGACGGGAAATTTTTATACGCTTCTAACCGTGCGGAAACCACGATCACCATTTTTTCCGTAGATAAGGAGAAGGGGACGCTTCGACGAATAGCGTATGAGCGCACTTTTGGCCGGGAGCCGCGCAATTTTACCATTGACCCTACCGGCAACTGGCTGCTGGTGGGCGATCAGGATAGTAATGGTATAGTGGTGTACCGGATCGATAAGACTACCGGCGATCTCAAGCCGCTGCGTCGTCGTATCCGGGTTCCATTACCCACTTGCCTGAGAGTAATACCATAAGGTATTTTTTTGTATCTTAACGGTGCACCTTATGGCGAATAAACTAGTATACGGCGTTGTCGTTGCGATTGTGAGCGTCCTTGTAATTGTCGTTTTGTCGATCTGGCAGTACCGGCGGATACAGGATACGGGAGGGATTCTGAGGCATACTAACGAAGTTTTGGCTCAGACGCAGCGGGTGTTGAACAACGAGATGCAGTATGAGCTGAATGTCAAGAATTTTCTTCTTACGGGCGACAGCGTCTTTTTACAGATCGCCGGTGACAGCGTGGCGAACCTGCCGGCCGAGATCAACCTGGTTAAGACGTTGACTGCGGATAATCCCGTCCAGCAAATCTATATCGACAGCCTGATGGCGTATGCCGGCAGGAACACTGCGACATTGGACAAGATCATACGCGAGTATAGACCCGGCAGTTTTAGCGGGCCCGTGCAACTGATCGCGGGGGATGCGAAGGCCGGACCCTCGCACGAGATCCAGGATATCATCGGTCAGATGCAGCAGGAGGAGCGGCGGTTGCTGGATATCCGGCGGAAGAGCAGCCAAAATAAGGCATCGGAATTGCAGTGGGTGTTGTGGGCCTTGATTGCCGCCGTCGTTATGCTGGCGCTGGTGACCTTCAGGAAGATCAGACTAGACCTGCTCCAGGAGAAAAAGTTAACGGAACGATTGCATCGGTTCAACACAGAGCTGGAAGCCCAGGTGCAATTGCAAACTACCAACCTAAAAGCATCTGAAGACAAGTACAAGACCTTGTTTTACAAGAGTCCATTGCCTAAATGGATCTACGATGAAGAAACCTTGTGTTTTATCGAAGTGAATGACGCGGCCGTGCGGCTGTATGGTTATTCGCGGGAGACCTTTTTGCAAATGACGCTGAGAGATATCCGGCCGTCCGACGAAATGGCAGGCTTGCTGGAGGACATGGATGTCGTAAAAAGGGATCCGATGGCCTATCACGAGAGCTTGCGGCGTCATAAGAAGCAGACCGGGGAGATCATGGATGTGCTGGTGACAGGGCATCCTATCATGATGGATGGCCGCAGGGCACGGATGGTGGCCGTGGTCGATATCACGGAAAGAAAACGCCAGGAGGAACAGCTGCGGCTGCTGAATGCCGATCTTGGCAAGCGTGCGAGCGAGCTGGCGGCGTCAAATGCGGAGCTGGAGCGATTTGCGTATATCGCTTCGCACGATCTCCAGGAACCGCTGCGGATGGTGAGCAGCTTTCTTCAGTTGCTGCAAAAAAGATACAAGGGACAGCTGGATCAAAAGGCCGACCAGTATATCTATTATGCCGTCGACGGGGCGGAACGCATGAAGGCGCTTATCATGGACCTGCTGGAATATTCGCGGGTGGGCTCGAGTAAAGATAATTTCGACGAGGTCGATACTGCGGTAATAATGCAGGAAATAGGAGATATCTTCAGGGAACGGATCATTGCGGTGCGGGCGCGGGTGGACATCGATCTGCTGCCCAAGGTATGGGGGGATAAGGTTCAACTGACGCAGCTATTCCAGAATCTGCTCAGCAACGCATTGAAATATCATTCGGAAAGGCTACCTTCTATCCGGGTTCACGCAAGGGAAGAGGCTGCGTACTGGCTGTTTTCGGTGGCGGACAATGGGATCGGGATCGATCCGCAGTTCTTCCATAAGATCTTTATTATCTTTCAGCGGTTGCACAATAAGAGCGATTATTCGGGTACGGGGATCGGGCTGGCGATCTGTAAGAAGATCGTCGAACGGCATGGAGGGCGGATCTGGGTGGAGTCGCGGCCGGGGGAAGGAAGCACATTTTATTTCACCATCTGCAAAAAAGGTTAACCTTATCGGTATGCACCAGATACATATTCTGCTCGTCGATGATAACGAAGGCGATATCCTATTGACCCGCGAAGCCCTCGACGATGCGCGCATTGTCAACAAGATCTCGATCGCCTATGACGGTTTGGAGGCGATCCATTTTCTCAAGAAGGACCCCGGCGGTCCCGATACGCCCGATCTTATTCTCCTGGACATCAACCTGCCAAAGATGACGGGGACCGAGGTATTGGGGATCATCAAGAACGATCCCGATCTGAAACGTATCCCGGTGATCATGCTTACTACTTCCAGTGCCGAAAAGGACATCCTGGCTTCGTACGACAATTATGCGAACTGCTATATCACTAAACCGGTGGATCTCGACCGGTTTATGGACGTCGTGCGAACGATCGAGGATTTCTGGATCAGCATTGTGAAACTACCAAAAGCCTATCAGTAATGTCGCGAGACAACCATCCTATTAGTATCCTGGTTGTAGAGGACAACCCGGGTGATCTCTTTCTGTTACAAGAAGAGCTCCACAGCACCGATCTCAGGATCGACGGTATCAGCAGTGCGACTACGCTGGGTGAAGCGAGGCATGTCCTGTCGAATAAGCCCATCGACCTGGTGTTCCTCGATCTTTCGTTGCCGGATAGTTTCGGTCTCGAGTCGTATGTAAAGCTGCAACCCTTCACCTCGAAGGTGGCGGTGGTGCTGCTTACGGGTCTGAACGATACCAAAGTGGCGCTTCAGGCTTTGGTGATGGGCGCGCAGGATTATCTCATCAAGGGCGATTTTGACGAGAAGCTGTTGTCAAGGGCCATCCGGTATTCGCTGGAGCGCATGCGCAATCTGCAACACCTGCGGGAAAGCGAGGAGCGGTACCGCGAACTCTTTAACAACAACCCGATGCCGATGTGGGTCTTCGATGCGGATAGCCTGAGTTTCCTGGAGGCTAACAGCGCGGCGATACAGCATTATGGCTATGGACAGGACGAGTTTCTGAACATGAGCCTTGCGGATCTGCGGCTTGACGGCGACAGACGGCGGCTGACGGCGGAGGTTGCCCAGGTACGGGTGGAGCGGGACGGCATCAAGAAAGGCATACTTCAGCATAAAAAGAAGAACGGGCAGGTGATCTTTGTGGATATGGCCTGGCATTGGATCAGCTATAAATCCCACCCTGCGGTGCTGGTGCTTGCCAATGATGTCACCGAACGCATCCAGCTGGAGAAAGAGCTCAACGAACAACGGGTCAACCGCCAGCGGCAGATCACGGAGGCGGTGATAGAGGCGCAGGAAAAGGAACGAACGGAGATCGGCAAGGAGCTGCACGACAATGTGAACCAGATCCTGGGTGCCAGCAATTTATATATCAATACCGCCATGACGGATGAGGATATGCGGCAGGAGCTGCTGGAGCGGAGCACCGAGCTGGTGAGCAAGGCCATCAACGAGATCCGGAAGATCTCGAAGAGTCTGATCACGCCGGGGCTGCGGGAGATCGGGCTTATCGAGTCGATAGAGGATATCATCGATGATCTCCGGTTCGCCAGGCAGGACCTGCAGATCGAGCTCGACCTGCAGAATATCTCCGAGGAGCAGATCGAAGACCGCCGGAAGCTGACGCTTTTCCGCATCGTTCAGGAGCAGCTGAACAATATCGTCAAGCATGCGAAGGCCACGCGGGTGTTGATCCGGTTGAGCATAGAAGGCACGAGCACCGTGCTTTCCGTCGCGGACAATGGGGTGGGTTTTGATCCCGGCTCGCACCGGAAGGGTGTCGGCATTACGAATATCATGAGCCGGGCCGAGCTGCTCAATGGGAAGGTGGAGATTGCGACGGCTCCGGGGGATGGGTGTACGTTGACGGTGAGTATGCCGAATTGAGCATGCTGCGACCACACCTCGCGGCTGGCCGGCTAGCCGTGGGCACGTGACGGTTCAACTCAAGAATCGTTAAGCGCGTAGTAGAAAAGCCGCTGAGCAATTTCTCTATCGCTGGGCCTGGATGGCAAAGATCTCAACCACGGGGACAAAAATTCTTTTGCCTCGTTTACTTCTATCAGATACTGGTATTTAATGCCATTGAGGGTAATCGGGTTGGTGGTTAGCCATCCATCTTCGTTTTGAACACCTTCATGCAGGGTTATCTCCGAGTCTATGTCTATCTTATCTTTTTGAAAAATTACCATCATGTCATCGACGTCTATGACGTCAATACTGTCACCGAGCGATCGCATAAATTCCTCGAGGTTCATAAACGCTACATTGATGAATACAAAAATAATCTTTTGATCCGAATATGCCTAGCGCCCCCAAAGGGCCCATCCACCAGCTCCGTTAGGACCGGTATGCATTACGTTCCAAAAGATGCTTCCGGGTGTATGTTGCTCTACGGGAACCAATTGCAGGAGCCCCTGATCGACCGCGTGATGCCACCGCCAGCCATCTGGCGAAACCCTTCCATATACACCTATTTTCGTTTTTGGCACCGTAATCCCAAGGTCACTGATCATTTTCGAAAATCCGGCATCGGCCTTCATGGAAGCATCGAGGGCAGCATTTGCAAATTGATTATGAGCCGGCCTACTGACCCCCGGATACATGGTGCCCGGCATTTGTACTTCGAAAGCAACGGAATAATAATTGCCGGCAGGCGCCGCGTGAGCCTCGGTAGCCATAGCTTCGGTTATACCCTGGTTCGCCCCAGCTTCGGCCTCCCTACTGACCTCCAACCCGCCCCTTGCAATATTTTTGGTTTCCTCGAGCCCCTCCTTAGCCACCATCTCGGTAAATCCCTTCTCTACTGTTTTAAGTGCCGCATCTTCCAGCTCTCCGCCCACCAGGTCAAGCGCCCCATAGGCGACCGCCGCGACATAATTGCCCTTTTTGGCTTCTTGGATCGAACTAAAGGAATGAGGCCACCCAAAAATTCACCGAACATCTCCATCTGCACCTCGTATGGCTGCATCGCGACGTTATATTGGATTGCTCCGGATAGGCAGCATGAAATGTCATAATTGAGGATATCCGGGCTGAAATAGCCGATAAGCGTGTCGAATACCGTGATCAGTGTGCAGAGGGTCTTAAAAAAAAATAGTCACGTAATTTTCCAGATCGAGTAAAACTACTCATGTTTTAAAACTTTCACGAGTTTTTTTGCGATCTCGGCGGCACCTTTGTTGGAGGGGTGGAGGCCGTCGAAGGTCATGTCGGCGGCGTCTTCCGGGTAGGCGTAGTCGGATTGGGCAGGGTCGAAGGGAATGGTAGTGTAGTCGGGATAGGGGTAGTTGTGATATTCGCCGGTTTGTGGATCTTTGACACGTTTGTAATGAACGAGATGAGGGACGGCGAACTTTTTGTCGTGATAGAGGTCCACGACCTTGTGGTGCTCGCGAAGGCCGATGGTAATCACGGCGTCGGCTACTTGCTCGAGGGTCTGGCCGTCCTTGGGTTTGTAGGAACCCCAGGCATTGTTCTTTGGATTGTTGATATAGACGAAGTCGCCGCGGGGCATCGGCGTGATGAGGATGATCGGCGCGGAAGCGTTGAGGGCATGGAGCTTGTCGAGGATGATCCGGAAGCAGCCATAGATCGTACTGTCGCCGGTGTTGTTCGCATAGTCGTCCCAGGTGCCCAGGCGGTTGCCATGCCACCAGTCGTTTGTACCGAGAAAGACCGTGAAGACATCGCCCGAGGGGATCTGCAGCTTGTCCCAGGATTTGGCGAAATCGGTCGTTTTCCAGCCGTTATGGCCCTGGTTGACGTAATGGATATAGGGCAGTTTTTCGACGACGTCGGTGAGATAGCCTTTGGTGAGGCGGTATTTGGTTTCGTCGGGATGGTCGTTGAGATAGGTGATGCTGTCGCCGATGGCTACCCAGGTCAGGGGTTTGTGGGTGAAGGAGGTCAGGATCGTGATGGCGGGCAGAACGATAAGGCAGAGAAGCTTCTTCATAACGGCAATTTGGTCAAAAATAGAGATATTTCTTACATTTAGTAAAACCTCGCGACTATGCGTTATGCCCCAACCCTTCGCTATGCCGTTATTGGCCTTGTGTTTTTGTCTACGGCTTGCACGACTACCATCACCAAGACAAAAAACCCCGAGTTTGGCATTCCTATTGATAGCCTTGCCGGGCAGATCAATGGACTTGTGACCAGCCAGCACGTGAATCTCGACGGAAAAGAGATAACGACCAATGGAATGGACAGCTCCGTGCTCGAAGTCGATATCCTTAACGGCAAGGATATCCCTCAGAATGATGAGCGCTTGAAGACCCTCGGGCGGTCCATTGCCATCGATATTCACAATGCGCTCAAGGATAAGAACGAATACAAGGCATTCATGGTCCTTTTTGTCAAGGTCGATTCCAGTGCCGGGCTCACTAAACGTAGCTGGAAAGGTTGTACTTTTTCGGCAGGGCAGCTTTAAATTTTTAGCTGGGCGGGATCAGGCGCGGGCTGATCGCTCATATGGAATTCGTGGTTTTTGGCGTCTCCACAAAAATAGATTAAATTTCTATAAACCCTCCTTCTTATGATACGCCATCATCTGCGGATCGCCTGGCGGCAGATCCGCAATCACCCGATGTATGCTTCCATTCACGTCCTCGGGTTAAGCATCGGCATTTGCGCTTGTACGGTGATCTGGCTGATCGCCCGCTATGATCTCGGCTTTGACAAATTCCATCCGGATGCGGACAGGATCTATCGCATCGTGGGCGATATACAGATGCCCGATGGGCGCACTATGTTCCTGAATTGTCCTCCACAACTGGCCGAACTGGAACATGGCATCCCGGGTTTTGAGCAGGAGGTAGGTTTTCACACCTTTGGGTCGACGATAACGATACCCGCCGGCAATGGCAGACCGGAACAAGACTTCAGCACGAAACCGGACCGGAGATATGGCACGTCGGTGATCCTCACCGGACCTTCCTTTTTCCACCTTTTCCCGCATCAGTGGGTCGCGGGCGGCCCCGGTGTACTGAATGAACCAAACCGCATCGTGTTGACGGAAGATGCGGCGAGGAGGTATTTTGGCGATGTTCCCACGGGGCAGCTGATAGGCCGGACCTTGATCGTGGACGACAGTCTGCCCTTGACGGTGTCGGGGATCGTGCGGGATTGGGTCGGCCTCAGCGACCTGGACTATACGGCTTTTATTTCGATAAGCACGGCCCCGAACAGCTGGGTGAAGAATCAATTCCCCACGGCAGACTGGGGAAGTTTGCTCCCGCATCAATCGCAGGCCTTTGTGAAGCTCGCCAAAGGGGTACGGCCCGAACAGGTCAATGCGGAGCTTGCGGCTTTTATAACGAAACGGCATCCGGTACCCTTCCCCGGGACTTCCCATATGCATCTCTATCTGCAGCAATTGTTCGACATGCATTACAGCGCCAATTTTCGTCCGGGGGATACCGGGGATGACTTTCCACAGGCCTATCTGCCCTTGCTATACGCGTTGATGGGGGTAGCC
>JAICXX010000330.1 GCA_025934485.1 Chitinophagaceae bacterium | reverse complement strand
TTGGGTGTTTTTGCGCTCTCACCCCCTTTTCACCTTCAGACATCCAAAACTATTAATGCGTTGACAGCCAGCCAAATCGAATTAGAGACTGCTTTGTACTACAAAAAAAAGGGTCTTTATACAAACATAGGAGGGTGTTTTCCCCGGGGGGTGGGCGCGGGCTTCTGGCTAGATTTGTCGCAAAACCTTTCAACATGTCTACTACAACTACCAAACCCAAAATCATTAGCTGTAAGCAGCCGACAGCCGTCCTTACGACGGATACCTGGCACAGTAGGGTGAGCGCCTTTATGACAAGCGGCAAATACACCGTTTTGAACAAACGGGTAAACAATGCCGTTAAAAAGAAGTTAGTCGCGGTCTTTAAGCTGGATCTCCAAGGCTTTATCGACTTACTGGGGAAATTCACGGCTCCGGAATACAACGGTATCCGGATGCATTTTGGCTGTTATCCGGATACGCCCACCAGCTCGGGCCCTATCCGTACCCCGCCAAATATGGAAGGCCAACTGTGCGTATTTTTTTGCCCGACCACGGGACCGGAGGGGGGTAACCCGACCGGCTTCGATGACCCGAAACAATTCTGGTACCTGGGCCCATCGGGTGCGGCTTTCCAACCAGACATGGGTACCGTTACCAACTACATAAACCATTACAAGAAAAACCGGAAGGACGTGTTGCAGACGGACGGGGAGGACCATATGAAGTCTAAAAAGTTTAAGGAAACGGAACGTTTGTGGTATGGCATGGAGACTATCGCCGGGAAAAAGGACGGAGATGTTGGGTTGCTACCCTATCTCGCCTGTCAAATCGAGTCGGACGCCGACAACCCGATAATTGAGCTATATATCCAGCTTTCCGCGTTTACCCCAATGGATAAGAAATTCCCGGAGTATCAACTATCTAGTGTATTTTATTTTCGCCAGGCAAGCGATCCGGTGCCGGACCCCAACGGACTCACGGGAACGGAGCATGGTTTCGTGTTCGGGTCGGCAAGTCTTCCTATTGACATGGTCCCCGCGGATACCGGCATCCCGTGTCCTCCTGCAGACAACTGCCCGCCCCCGCCTCCTACTGTCCACAAATCCTAACGGCGATGACCTATCGGGAATCACCTATCCGCCCATGGTAAATTGCAACGTCTATCTTTGTTATCGATGCCAGTACTGACCTATATTTATCTGCTGAGTATCCTCGCGGCGTTCCTGAGCAGTGTCGTCGCCTCCGGGCGGGGGCTTTCGCGGGAACTGCGGGTATTTTCCTGGCTACTGGGTCTCACCCTGGCGGTAGAAATCACCGCTGCGGTGCTGGCGCATGTGGTTCGCCGGTCTAATAATTGGGTTTACAACTCTTTTACCCTTGTGGAGTTTTGGGTTTACGGCTATTTCTTTTGGATGATCCTGGCCGGAAGATGGGTGAAACGGATAGTGTTGGGATTTTTGATAGTTTTCCCTATCTTTTGGGGTGTCACGGTGTTGTATCTTTTTGGTTTTAAACACTGGAACAGCTATGTGATCATTGCCGGAAGTTTTTTCACCGTACTGTTTTGTCTTTTGTATTATTATCAGCTGGCTACGGCCAGGCTGATACCGGATCTGCGAAGGCTTTCCGAATTCTGGATCGCCACCGGCATGCTGATCTTTTACATGGCCGCGCTGCCCTATTTTGGATTGCTGAACTTCCTGATCCAGTACCATCTCGAAGCCGCACGGAACCTTTTGGTCGTACTCCAATGCCTGGATACCCTAATGTATCTGTTAATCACTTATGGTTATCTATGCCGGACACGCAATATAAAGAAGTCCTGATATCGGTGATAGCCAGCATGGTTTTGTTCCTGGTGCTGGCTACCATAATCCTATTGTTTGTTTTTAACTACCTGCGGCGGCGGCGGCGGCAGGAACAGCAGATGCTCGAGCTTCGCCAGCAGCTCCAGGAGCAGTCGCTTAAATCGCAGCTTGAGATCCAGGAGCAGACCTTCGATGCCATTAGCGGGGAAATCCATGATAACGTAGGGCAGGTCCTTAGCCTGGCGAAGGTACAAGTCAATATAATCCTGGAGACAAACGAGCATCAGCCGGATTTGCTCGAGGCCATCAAAGAAAATATCGGGAAGGCGATGTGCGATCTGCGGGACCTCAGCAGCAGTCTCAACAGCGAACGGCTGCGGAGCTGCAGTCTTCCTGAGGCCATCCTGCAGGAGAGGGACCGCATTAACCGGACCGGATTGATTTGCGTAGCCGTAGACGTGGATGGTGTTTACCATGATATTCAACCGCAACGAAAGCTTATCGTGTTCCGGATCGTGCAGGAAAGTCTTCAGAATTGTTTAAAACATGCGCAAGCAAAAAATATCGGTATCCGGTGTGACTATGGGCTGGGGAACCTGGTGATCCAGATCCAGGATGACGGCGTAGGTTTCGATCCCGACGCCGTTGTCGCTTCCGGCGCCGGTCAGGGGTTGATCAATATCCGCACCCGCGTGCGGCTTACTGGTGGAAATCATTTTATTCAAAGTGCGCCCCGGGAGGGAACGAAAATTATTTTAACCATTCCGTATGAATGAGATGCGCCAGATAGGCATCGTAGATGACAATGCGATGTTCCGCAAAGGGCTTGCGGCATTGATCAACTTATTCGCCGGCTACCGGGTGGCCTTTGATTCCGGTGGGGGCGACGAATGCATGGCCACGCTTAGAGCGGGAAATATCCCGGACATCCTGTTGATGGATATTGCCATGCCGCAGCCGGACGGCTATGTCGTAACCGCCTGGGTGAAGGATTATTATCCCGATGTGCGGGTCCTCGCACTAAGCACCATGGACAGTGAGAAGGCCATCATCCGCATGGTGAAAAATGGAGCACGGGGCTATATTCTAAAGGATGCCGATCCGGCGGAGCTTCGCAAATCCTTTGACGAAGTGATGGCCCTGGGCTATTACTATAACGATCTCGTGACGCGGAAAGTGCTGCATTCTGCACAGGCGATCGACGGAGAGGCGGCCACTCCTGCCGGACTGTTGAGGTTAACGGACCGTGAAGTGCAGTTCCTGCGACTGGCCTGCAGCGAGAAGACCTATGTTGAAATTGCCGCCGACATGTTCGTGAGCGAGCGTACCGTGGACGGGTACAGGGATACCCTGTTTAAAAAGCTCGGTATTTGCTCGCGTGTCGGGTTGGTCCTTTATGCGTTACGGAACGGTATCGCGCGGCTTTAGGATCCGGCGCTAGCCGGGACCCGCTGCTAATCCCGTAGGCCTTTCCTTGCTGTACCAGCAGATGCCCCTGAGCGCCTCCGCCCACTTCAACGCCGACACCACGAAGCGGCTCGCCCCCAATTCCGACGAATCCGGGACCTTCCCGCTCGGTGGCGGGGCAAGACTATATCGCCTTTTTCTCGCGTTTCGAGTTCAACGGACAAGCTTGGATCTTACCCCTCGTGCAGCCTAGCTGTTTCCCTTCAGCCGCTTTTCTCCGACCAATGCGCAGACCTGCATATCCTCCGCACTTCTTTTAATGGTTCGGGCAAGGCATTGCCCGAGGGCCCGTATTGTAGCACCCGGACGCCGAAAAGGGTAACAAGAGTAGGCAAATTAAATCCTTTTATTATGGCATCAACACCGACGACCATTGGCGACATGCGTCGTATTCTCGCTGCCAGTAAAGCTCACTGGACGATCGACGCCAAATTTGCAGATGAAACGGCCCTGCCCAAATATGCGCATGGGGCGGATCTGGGCAAGATCCCTAAAGTCAATGATGTCCCGCGGATGGACATCTCTGTGGAGCTCAAAAAAGAAACGTCCAATGCGTTCCTGCGTCAGCAACGTGTCAACGCGGGATTCCTGAAGCCACTGCCGATCTCGGCCAGGGTCGCGGCTGCCCATGTCGCGGCGGGCGGTACGCCCGCGGCTTCGGTGGATTGGCGCAACAGGTGGGGCTGGCCCTGGCTGACTTCGCCCAAAGACCAGCTCAATTGCGAATCCTGCTGGGTATTTAGCGCGGTAGGCGTCGTCGAAGCGCAGACCCGTATCGAACATTGTTATTGGAGTCTGCGTTCTGAAGGCGATGTTCACGACGGGCTGGGGGTGAAATGTGCACAAACCGGCGGTCCCGCAACGGCATTTGAATGGATGAAGACTCATGGGGTTGCCGATCCCGGATGCCGTGCTTATGAGACTACGGACACTCCCGTACCGCCGACGCCGGACCGTGACGGCAGGACGGTGAAGCTGGCGGATTATGTCTCGCTGAGTAATATCCAGGATCAAAAAAACTGGATCGATATGGCGGGCCC
>JAICXX010000124.1 GCA_025934485.1 Chitinophagaceae bacterium | reverse complement strand
TTTGTCAGGCCAATCTATCCAGCACCCATTCCGCCTGCCGCAGCAACTGCTGCATATTCCTGCGGTCATAGGACGGTGTATAAAGATTCATCTCGCACTCGTTCAGCAAATTTTCCAATGTCATAAGCCCGGTATCATCCCAGCCGCGTAACTGAAGCTGGCTGACGCTATTGGCCTTGTTGAGCTCGCTGGCGGGCAGGTCCAGCTTCCGGCTCATTGCCTTCCAGATAGCGCGGTTGACCTCACGATAAAACCCTTTGGAGTCTTCCCGTTCGAAGAAATGGCGGGCCTCCTGCAAGGGATCGGCAGGGGGTGCCGTGGAGACATAGGTAGTGGGCGGGATCACAGGTTCCCTCGGGATCGCATGGCGCTCGTTGCGCTCCCGCTCCCGGCCGGGCGTCACGTCACGCACCGGAGAATTGCTTTTATCCGTATGGGCTGCAGCGGCAGCCGCAGCGGCGACCCTTTCCATGGCAGCGGCCTTTTCCACCGCGGCGCGGTTCTGCTGCTGGACTGTAGCGGTAACCTCGCTCTCCCCGTGTGCTTTTTTCAGCTTTCGGTTCTGACGCCAAAAATAGGTGGCTATACCTCCCAGCACCAGGAAGACAGCGATCCACGGGCCATAATTCCGGGCATAATCCATGAAGCCGGGAGCGGCGGGTTGTTGTTTTGCCGTAAGCTTGTCGGCTGGTTTCGCATGACTTCTAACGGCCGGCGTCACCTGAATGTCCATCGGCTGCGTCTCGGCCGTCTTATACGTCTGCGTAGCCGGGTCGAAATAGGGGAAATCGATCTGGGGAATAGTATAGTTGCCCGCAGTACCGGGGGTGAACACATATTCGAATGATTTGGCCCCCGCCATGGGAGCAACCGTCTTGTTAAAATCGTCCTTCGCCCGGGGATCGAAGGCATGGAAACCGGAAGGCCAGTTTACGGTGGGCGCGTTGATCACAGGGAGATTGCCTTTCCCTTTGACGACGACGTGCAGCGTGGCTTCGTCGTCGGCCGCGATAGTTTTGTGATCCAGCGAAGCCTCGACGGAAAAATTACCCACGGCGCCATTGTAGCCTGCCGGCTTGCCCGCGTCGGGCAGCGGCTTCACGGTGATCGGCACCGGTTTCGTGTCGAGGGTGACCTTTTCATCGACTTCCGGACCGTAGCCGCTCTCGTCGGCCATCGCGTCGAGCAGATCACGGATGCTGTTACCGCCGCGTCCGCCGCCGCTGCTATGACCCGCGCTCTTTACAAAATGCACGGTGTTATCGACCTCTACAGGGTCCAGATCGACGGTTCCCGCCTGCAGGGGAATGAGCTGGGCTTTACGAATGGTATGAACGGTGTAGTTCTTGCCATTGACCTTCTCTACCGAAACCGCATCCTGACTGGGGTCGATCATATCATAGACGCTAAAACCATTGAGCGAAGGCTGTTTGGTGATCCTCGATTCGGAACTCACGCGGGTATACAATTTATAAGTCGCTACAATGGGTTCCCCTACATAGCAACTGTTCTTATCTACCTGCACTTTGACGAAGAGGCCCTTTTTGATCTTGTCCTTGGGGTTCTCACCGGGTTTCAGTACATAGTCCCGGTCTACGTCACCTGGGTCGCTCCCGAAGGGGTCCGGCATGTTAGGCTGGAAGAACGGATTACCGCCAAACGGATTACCACCAAAAGGACTCTGGCTCTGAGGCTGGTTGTTGGAGTTGGCAGAGCCCGAACCGCCGGGATGAACGGTGACGACAATAGCATTGGACTGCATGTGCTTCCCGTCGACCGTCGCCGATGCGCCGCCGATGGTAAATTTCCCTGTCTTAACCGGCTCGAGCACGAAGGACAAGGCCTTGTACTGGGACATATTACCGTTGACGATGCTCATGCCGCTGGACTGAATGGGTCCCTGCACCACACGAAAACCGGCGAAATCGGGGGGATTCATGTCATCGATCTGTTTGGCATTTTCGACGACGAATTCTACCTGGAGATAATCGGATTTACCTACATCCTGGCTGCTGACATTGGTGGTGAATTTCACCTGCCCGGAAGCATAGAGCCCCGGCAGCAACACGATCCCGATAATGAAGGCAATACGTAAAATCTTAACGATAACGGGTGATTTTATAGGCATAACGGTATGCACCATACAAATATAAGATCGCGGGGAGTTAAAATTTCGCTAATTCAATGTCTGTCCTTCGGACAAGCGGCCTCCGGCCGCTTTTGCCCGTTAGAAGCACATTAGAGATCGCCGAGCTGCGGGCGAAGCAGGATCTCCTCGACCGTCGCCTGGGGCGAGAGCCTGCTGGCCGTATAGACCATTTCGGCAACATCGGCCGATTCCATTATGCGCTCCGGGGCGACGCCTGAGCCGGCCCAGCTATCGGTATAAGTAGCTCCCGGATAAACACTCGTAACCTTGATGTTATGCGGTTTCAGCTCCTCCCGCAGATTCGCGGAAAAGCCCGCCAGCGCATATTTCGTGATGCTATAAGCGCCCCCATTGGCATAGGCCTTGAAAGAGGCTATGGAGCAAATGTTAAAGATATGCCCCGACCGCCGCGTCATCATTGCAGGCAGCAGTTTCCGGGTGAGATGATACGCGCTGTAGAGGTTGACGGACATGAGCTGTTCGAGAAGGCCTTCGGGCTCGTCGTGGACGCTGCCGGGCAGGAAGATGCCCGCATTGTTGATGAGCACGTCTATCTCTACGCCGCCATCCAGCAACCACTGCCCGAAGGCTGTCGCCTGCTCCTTCGAGCCCATATCGACGGCTTTCCCAAGGATCGTACGGCCGGGAAAGCGCGCCGTCAATTCCCCGATGGTCCCGGACAAATGCTTTTCATTGCGCGAACAGAGGTAGAGGGCATATCCGCCCGCGGCGAAGCGCTCTGCCATGGCCTTGCCCAGACCCCTGGATGCACCGGTGATGATACAGTTCATATGTAGTAACTTGCGACATGCAAGTTAAGTATAAACACCTTTTCTTCGACCTTGATCATACGCTTTGGGATTTTGAGGCGAACTGCAGGTTTACCCTTCAGGAGCTATATCATTCTCTGCGGCTCATGGAAAGGGGGGTGCCCGATTTCGATCGTTTTTTTGAATGCTATAATGTACATAACGACAAACTTTGGGAACGCTATCGCAACGGCTATATCAAAGTCGACGAGCTGCGCTGGAAACGCATGTGGCTGACACTACTGGATTTCAAAATAGGCGATGAGCCGCTGGCTCGCCGCATGGACGTTTTGTTCCTCGACGCCCTCCCTTCCCGTACGATCCTTTTTCCGCATGCCGTGGAGATCCTGAATTATCTGACGGACAAAGGCTACCAGCTGCATCTGATCACCAATGGATTTTTGAAGACCCAGCTTTCGAAGCTGGAGAATTCCGGCATCGACAGCTTTTTCAAAACGGTGATCACCTCCGAGGTGTCCAATAGTCTTAAACCTCATAAAGAGATTTTCGATTATGCTTTCACGCAGACGGGAGCTCTCCCGGCCGAGAGCATCATAATCGGCGATAGTATCGAGGCCGATATTCAGGGAGGTATCAATGCGGGTATCGATCAGGTCCATGTAAATCACCTTCGGCGCGAGCCCGCGATCCGGCCGACGTATACGGTATATTCCTTAAAGGAATTGGAGAATATATTTTAGGGCTTCGCTCCGGCCGGCTATTTCCATTTTGCCAGCACGGTCACCCCACCCTGAACGACCTGGTTCAATTGCACATTCAACGTAGTGCCCGGCGGCAGCAGAACATCGACGCGGGAGCCGAACTTGATGAACCCCATTTCGGCGCTTTGGTCGACTTTATGTCCTACGCTGAGATAATTGACGATGCGGCGGGCGAGAGCGCCGGCAATCTGTTTGACGAGCAGCTCGCCGTGGACGTTTTTGATGACGACACTATGCCTTTCATTCTCGGTGGACGATTTGGGATGCCAGGCAACGAGATACTTTCCCTTGTGGTATTGACTATACACGACCTCGCCGCCTACGGGATTGCGATTCTGATGGACATTTGCGGGGCTCATGAAGATGGAGATCTGAAGTCTTTTGTCTTTGAAATACTCTTCGTCCACTATCTCCTCGATGACGACCACTTTCCCGTCGGCGGGGCAGATGATGAGGTCGTCGCCGTGCGACAGCTTACGGACGGGGATGCGGAAGAAAGAGATCAGGAATAATTCCACACCAAGGGTCATCAGGAAGATGAGCCCGCTGACCCAGGCTGCATGCGCACTGATGAAATAAAAAGAGCAAAGGTTGATGATCGCAAAGACCAATGCGCCGATGGCTATGGTTTTATATCCTTCCCGATGGATTGTCATGCATCAAAAATAGGGCATTTACCGATACCGCCCGCCGGCGGGCGGACCTAAATCACCCACATCAGATACAGCCAGCAAAAAGGTGTAGCCACAAGAAGCGAGTCGAATCGATCGAGAAAACCGCCATGGCCGGGCATGATGTGTCCGCTGTCCTTGATCCCTGCCATGCGTTTCAGCTTGCTTTCAAGCAAGTCGCCATAGGTGCCGGTGATCGCCGCGATGACGCCAACGACTGCCCAATGGATGGGACCGAAGAGATTCCAGGCAGGGCTTTGGTCGAGCAGATAGCCGATGCCGGCCATAACGCCGATCGCCAGGATGATGCCGCCCACGGTGCCCTCCCAGGTCTTTTTCGGCGAAATAGCAGTGAGCGGCGTCTTGCCGACCAGCGAGCCCACGATATAAGCCATCGTATCGTTGATCCAAATCGAGCCGATGACCATCAGCACGGGGACCCGATCGACAAATCCACCCCCGGGCGCACCATAAAAAAAGGTGCGCAGATGCGTGAGCAAGGCGAGGCTTACGGAGATATAGAGCAACCCGAGCGCGCTTCGCCCGATATTGCGGACGTTGATCGTCCTGATCTGGAGCAGCTCGCCGATGACGAACACGGCAAGAAAAGCGATGCAGCCCCACTGGCCGTAAAACCGCAACGGAATGCCGCCGATCATAATATTTCCATTGACGAGGAACAGCATCAAAAACCAGCCCGCGATCATCACAGTATAACGATGAAACGCCGAGATGGCGGCATATTCCTTGTTGAGCAGCACCAGGATCTTTTGGTATTCGACCCAGCAGCCGAACTGGATAAACGAAAACAACACGAGGAAGCTCCATGGGTTCCACAAAAGTCCCGTGAGCATAACGATGACGAAAATCAGCGCCGTGAGAGCCCGGGTCCTGAATACAGTTGGATTCAATGCCATAGACTATTGATAAATTTTCCCATAAGTAACCGTCGTGCGTTTGCGCATATACGCCAGCAAACCTACGACTAATGCCAAACTCACCAAGGCCCAAAAGATCGGAACGCTCGGGTTTTCGGTGACCATGCTTGGATACCAGGCAGCCGCGATCACCTGTATCCCGTTGAAGACCGCATGCGCGATGATCACCGGCCACAGACTCCGGCTATACCAATACGCCGCTCCAAGCAGGATACCCAGAACGGTCCGGGGCAGAAAGCCCTCGAACTCCCCATGAAAGGCGGAGAATATCATGCCTGTCACTATAATACCGGCCCAGGGACTCCTGAAAATTTGGATCATGATCCGTTGCAGGGCGCCCCGAAAAGCGGCCTCTTCGACGATACCGGGAACGATGGCCATTACAAGGAGATTGAGCGCCAGGTCGATGGGTCGCTTGCCGGCCAGCAGCTGGGCGACCTGCGCATCCTTGCTTTGCTCCATCTCGTGCATCCAGTGTGGCAAAGGGAGCTGTTTATTGATCATCCCCAGCCAACCCTCCAGCGGAATAGAGATCAACAGCAAAACCACGGGGATCAGATAAAAAACAGTCCTCTCCGCCGGACGAAAACCCAGCTCCTGCAATGACTCGCGTCTAAAGGTCATCAATGCATACAAGGCCGCCGGAAAACCGAACAGCATCACGGAGGTTAGCAGCTGCGCCATCTTGATCGTTCCCGGACCCGTGGGAAGCTGGCCCGCATGTACACCGGGGATAAGGAGGATGGATACCCCCGCCAAAACAAGGGCGCACCCGAATGAGACAATCAACAGCGCCAATTGCGACCAGGGGGAGGGGATCTTTAGATTGCTTGACATAGTGCTCTCGTAGTAGGAAAACCCGCCATAAGTGCGTAAATTTGCACTTTTCAGCGTGATAACCATCGGCAATATACAACTTCCTGGATTTCCGCTTCTTCTGGCCCCCATGGAAGACGTGAGCGACCCCCCGTTCCGGTATGTGTGCAAACACAATGGCGCCGATCTGATGTACAGCGAGTTCATTTCCAGCGAAGGGCTGATCCGGGATGCCATGAAGAGCCGGATGAAGCTCGATTTCTTTGAATACGAGCGACCTTTCGGCATCCAGATCTTTGGCGGGGACGAAGAGGCGATGGCCATGAGCGCGCGGATCGTCGACACGGTTCAGCCCGATCTGGTAGACATCAACTTCGGCTGCCCGGTGAAAAAGGTCGTATGCAAGGGTGCGGGCGCGGCGGTGCTTAAGGACGTCCCGGCCATGACCCGGCTGACGGCGGCCGTAGTGAAAAGTACCTCGCTGCCGGTGACCGTGAAGACCCGTTTGGGCTGGGACGACAGCTCCAAAAACATCGAGGAAGTAGCTTTAAGGCTTCAGGACGTGGGTATCAAGGCTTTGACCATTCATGGGCGGACGCGGGCGCAGCTGTATAAGGGGGAGGCGGACTGGACGCTGATCGCACGCGTCAAAGAGAATCCGCGCATCCGCATCCCCATCTTTGGCAACGGCGACATCGATACCCCTGAAAAAGCGCAGCTTTATCGCGACCGCTATGGCGTGGACGGGCTGATGATCGGCAGGGCCGCCATTGGCTATCCCTGGATCTTCAACGAAGTCAAACATTTTCTGCAGACCGGTGAACATCTGCCGCCGCCTACCATCGAACAACGTACCCGGGCCATCCGCGATCACCTTCTGCGGTCGGTAGAGTGGAAGGGCCCCATAGTGGGCATCCTCGAAATGCGCCGGCATTACACCAATTATCTCAAGGGTTTCCCACATATCAAAGAATTCCGCAATCAGCTGGTGCTGAAAAAAACCGTCGAGGAGATCGATGAGATCCTGCAGCAGGTGCAACAGCGCTATGCCGGGTTTACGCCCGAAAGGACGGTAGTCGGGTTTTCCTCGGGTCAGCTCGAAGAGGCCCCATGCGGGCACGCATATTAACTCATCTCATAAACATTTTGAACCATTTGAGCTTCCCCCGGAACGGCGGATATTTTCCATGGTAGCTGCTCACACCGCTGTTGCCGATCCCACCAGGGGACCGAAGATTTCGTCGTTCATTATCGCAGCGTCGGTAGTTAGATCCGTGATCAGCATCGGCTCGATATACAGCGTATGTCTATCGTAGTTACCTCCGGCGAGGACCGCGGTAGCCTCACGAGGACTACGATCAGCGGGTCGGGATAGATCGTCGAAGAAGCGGGAAGATTCAGGAGATTGGTACGGAGTCGCCACGCACAGGGCCGTGTTGCGCCGGACTCGAAGAAGCGACGCTGGGCGCTCAGATCAACGGTTGTTAGTGGTGCAAGCATAGATAAGTTCTGAATAAAATTCCGGTATTAGGGTATATTTTTGCCTTGATGAACGACGAATATTTTATGCAACAGGCCTTGAAGGAGGCGCGTCTTGCCTTCGAGGAAGACGAGGTACCTATTGGCGCGGTGGTGGTCATGGGCGGGCGGGTCATCGCCAGGGGACATAATCAAACCGAACGGCTCAACGACAGCACGGCGCATGCCGAGATCATCGCATTGACATCTGCCTTCAACCATTTGGGTAGTAAATATCTTCCCGAAGCGGCGTTGTATGTCACCGTGGAACCCTGTCTCATGTGCGCGGGGGCCTTGTATTGGAGTAAGATCGGGCGAGTGGTCTTTGGAGCCGAGGATGAAAAGAACGGCTATCGCCGGGGTATCGGCGACGTCCCGGGTCCGTGGCCTTTCCATCCCAGGACCGTGCTGATGGGGGGCGTACTAAGCGAAGATTGTGCCGTGCTCATGCGGGAATTTTTCCGGTCCAAACGCTGACCCACAAGTGCGCTGTCTTCCGGGTCGTTGGGCAGCGACGATCCGGGGTCTGGCATCTTCAGTTTGTCTATTATCTCGGTCCATAAAGATTTTCCGATGGTCTCGATGAACCGCCATAGGCGGTTTGATCTTTTTCCTGTAGATTTGTTGTCCCTTCAGGACATTGACGAGTACATAATTATCTTAATATTTAAAACATTAGTTATGGCATTCACACTACCTGCGTTGCCCTATGCATATGATGCATTGGAGCCGCATATCGATTCTACGACCATGCAGATCCATCACACGAAACATCACCAGGCCTATATCGACAATCTGAATAAGGCAATCGCCGGCACGCCCAACGAGGGCAAATCCCTCGAAGAGCTGGTACAGAAAGCCGGTTCGATCAGCCCGGCGGTGCGGAATAACGCCGGCGGTCATTGGAACCACAGCTTTTTCTGGGAAATCCTGGCCCCCAAAGCAAGCGGCGCTCCCTCCGGCAAGCTGGCCGATGATATCCATGCGACCTTCGGAAGCTTCGATGCTTTTAAAGAGAAATTCAATGCCGCCGGTCTCTCGCGTTTCGGCAGCGGCTGGGCCTGGCTGATCATCAAAGACGGCAAGCTCGAGATCAGCTCGACCCCCAACCAGGATAACCCACTGATGGATGTAGCCGAAGTTAAGGGTACGCCGATCCTGGGTGTGGACGTTTGGGAACACGCCTACTATCTCAAATACCAGAACAAACGCGCCGATTACCTCGGGGCCTTCTGGAAAGTGGTCAACTGGGATAAAGTAGCGAAACACTACGCCGCCGGCAAATAAAAAAATTTTCACCACGGCCGGCTTCTCATTTGTCTCTTCCGGACACTTACGAAGCCGGCTTTCTTCTTTTCAAAAACAGAATCCTAAGATGCAAAAAATTTCCTGCTACCTGTTAATCGCCCTTGTCGTCTGCTTTTCGGCTTGTAAAGGCCACATGAAAAAAGTGCTGGTCTATGCGAGCGATAAAATAACGGTAGACAACAGCCAGAAAAACATTACCGTCGCGGCTGGAGATGGTACGACACACCATGAACAGGAGCTGGATTTTACCACGGGTGACCCGGTGACGCTAAACGTCGAGACCCCGCAAGGGAAGTATACGCTTACGGTTCCGGAGGACGGCCTGTGGATTGCCAATCTTAAGACCGACACCGTGGTCGGCAGCAAACAACACATAGGTGCGGAAGGCGGCGAAAGCCGGATCACGCAGGATGCGCTGACGCAGAAACTGGACAGCCTGAAGAAGCTGGTCGCGGATCAGAATGTGAGCGAAGCCAATCAGAATTATTTTATCGAACCCGGAAAGATCGCCAAGATCACCACCGAGACGCAGGCTAAGGTCTTCGGTCCCTTCACGACGGTGCCCGGCGGTTTCGACGCCGGTTCGGTTCCCGCCATCTATAAGTTCTATAGCATGAAGGAAATGCGCGAGATCATCGCTAATCTGGAGAAGATGACCTCCAGCAAGATCGATACGGTTCCTGAAACAAAGAAATAAGCCGGTGGTGGGCGGCACCCGGCCACGACTGCTGCTGCAAGGCGGCAGGTGTGGGCGGTCGGAATGTGCCTCAAGGAACTGGGTCGATGCCATGTCCGCCCCAGGGATGGCAACGGGCAATGCGGCGGATGCTGAGCCAGGTGCCTTTGATCAATCCATGTTTTTTCAGCGCTTCCACCGCATAGTGGGAGCAACTGGGTGTAAAACGGCATCGTGGCCCGATAACCGGCGAGATCACCCATTGATAGATCTTGATCAGCGCGATCAGGGGAAGGCCCAGGATGTACAATACCTTCTTCATGTCGTTTCCTTGACTAGTTTCTTCAAAATTACGCCGATCTTCCCGGTTACGGTTTGATAATCGGGAAGGTCTTTTCCGATATAGACAAAAAAGACGGCCAGTGTGCGTCCGCGGGTCGCAAGATGATCGACCAGCGGTTGCTTCTGCAGCCTGTAAGCCTCACGACATAACCGCTTGATGCGATTGCGGTCGACGGCCTTCTTGAAATGGCGGCTTCCGGCGCCAAATCCGGCTTGTACAAGGGCAGGGCCACCGGTGGGGAGCCGGGATGAGACCGGGGCAGTTGCAGCAACACCGGTCGGGATCGGGGTGGGGGCACCATTTGCGCCTGAAGAGGGCACAACGGGGGTCACCACAAAAAACACCTTGAAAGGAAAAAGGGAGAAATTCTTACCGCGCTTAAATACCTGGTCGATCCGTTTCCGGCTCTTGAGTTTTTCAGCCTTGTTCCAGGTATAGCGTTGGCGCATAGATTTCGGCGAATTATATGGGGGAATCGGCCTATCCAAAAAATTAGCCCGATTCCCGCAAAAGGCTAATGTCTGTCCTTCGTCTGAGGCCAGCCAGAACTTCGTTCCTCGTTCCGTCTAGCCTCGTTAAGGTGCGGAGCGTCGGGCCTTCGGCGTGTCCTATTGGACGAAAAGCGGCAGGCACTTGTTATCAAATGCCCGCTCAACAAAAATAGCTCCGGGTTACCCCGAAGCTATTAAAATTATATGAACCTTACGGCTAAGCGCCCCGAGAGCGCTTGTCGGGTTTATTTCAGCTTGGATTCGTCGGAAATGGTGAGCTTATGACGACCCTTCTTCCGGCGGGAAGCCAGTACTTTACGGCCATTGGCGGTCTGCATCCGCTTGCGGAAGCCATGGACCGTCTTACGACGCCGTCTGTGTGGTTGAAATGTACGTTTCATGAATAAATTTTTTTAAAAATCTGGTATTCAATCATGACTACGAGGCACCATCCCCGTGGCCGGTGAAAGGGACCGCGAAGTTAGGAAAAAACTCATAAAAAACCAGCTATTTGCCGTAATAGACGGAAAAGAATCCGCTGGAGATCGTGTGATTGGTGTTGCCGGTGGCAGCATCCCTTGTCGTAAATGAGAAATTGCCCCTGATCTTACTGGTGGAGGCATTGTTCGCCAATATGTTAACGGTTCCTGCGTATACCGGAGCCGCCGTATTGCCGCCATTCGATCCCAAAAAATCATAGATGGCCGTATATGCCCCGGTGGCCGTCAGGGCATGACTTCCGACGGTAGCGTTGGTTGGAACGACCAGGGCGATCGATTGTGCGCCGTTTGACGTAGAACCCAGGATCGTAAGCTGATTGTCCTGGACAGAGGCTTGGATGCTCTCGCTGGTAAAGGCCGAATTGTCGATAGACGCCACCACCGTATCGCTGGGGTTGCTGCCGGGCAGCGTCGACGTATAAGGGATGTTGGAGAAGACGCCCGAAGCGACGGTCCGCTGTGCGCCATCCGAAGAGCGATAGACTTTAAAAGAGAAGGTCCCGGAAACCGTTTTGGTCAGCGTATTGATCTCGGTAAGATCGACCTCACCGCCTGCTACCGTAGAATCGGTACCCTGGCTCGTCGAAAAATTCGTAGTATAGGAAGAATCGATAAAGCCATAGACCGCCAGCGACGAACTCTTCGGGGTCAGGGTATGTACCCCGAGTAAAGTATCGGTGAGGGTGATCGAGATCTCCTGGCTGTCCGCGCTGATGCCCGTGATGTTCACCATGCCCTGCAGCAGGGTGGCACCTTGGTCGCCCGTGGTCGCCGCCCATCGCGTCCCATTGATCACTGCGGTGAAATTGGAGGTCGTAATATTGGCATTTTCAATACTATACTCTTTTTTACAGGCGGAAAAGATGACGCCGATAAAAAAAAGGAGCAGTAATATCTTGCTTCGTGTCATGTAGTTTACAAGTCTATATGGGTCGACCGAAGGGGTTTTCCATAAAAAATGCTCGCGTGATTGTCGAAATCTTCGGTCGAATCCGTGGTAAAGAAACGGGTCCGGCTGCCCTTGCTGCAACGGGCTTCCATCTCCGGATGTCTTTGCAAATAGTCCGCCAAACTAGCCGCGACAATCTCGCCCTGTGAGATCAGGTTGCTCCCCGCCGGGAGCTGCGCCGCAATCTTCTCCTTCAAAAGCGGATAATGCGTGCAAGCCAGGACAACCGTGTCTATTTTGGGCGATTGCCTCATCAATTGATCCGTATAGGTTTTGACAAAATAATCGGCACCGGGTTTATCGTGCTCATTGTTCTCGATGAGCGGGACCCATAGAGGACACGCCTGCTGATAGACCTCGATGCCGGGATAAAACTTTGCGATCTCGATGGCATACGATTCCGACAATACCGTACCCCGGGTGGCCAATATACCTACGTGGTTTGTCCGGGTAAAGTTGCCTACCACTTCTGTGGTCGGCCGGATCACACCCAGGATCCGGTTTTCCGGCGCGATCCGGGGCAGGTCCAGCTGCTGGATGGTCCGTAGGGCCTTGGCCGACGCCGTATTGCAGGCCAGGATCACAAGCGGGCAGCCCTCATCGAAAAGCCAGCGCACGCACTGTAACGTATAATGATACACCGTTTCGAAAGAACGGTTGCCGTAAGGCGCCCGGGCATTGTCTCCCAGGTATATATAATCGTATTGTGGCAATTGGCCCACCAGCTCTTTCAGCACGGTGAGGCCGCCATAGCCTGAATCGAAGACACCAATGGGTTGCTCTTTCATAGATTTGTAGTATACCCTCAAAAGAAACGCCAGGGGGAATGCCCTGGCGTCAATTCGTTTTAGTTTGGGGATTATTACCTAATACCCAGCTTTGCTTTGACGAGGGGCAGCATGTCTTCAGCGGGCGGAGAGACCAGCAGGGCTTCCTTGGTCAATACATAGCCATACCCGTGCTCTTTCGCTACAGCATTCACGGCTTCGATCGCTTTCTTCTGGATCGGCGCGATGAGTTCCTGCTGTTTTTGCTGATACAGTTGCTGCGCCTGCTGCTGCCAGCCTTGCAGCTTGACGAGAAGTTCGCTTACTTCCCTTCTCTTTATCTCGAGCTGTGCTTTCGTAAGCTTCAACGTGTCTTTCGATTGGAGAGAGCTGTCCTTCTCATAATACTCGCGCTTCATGTCTTCGAAATTCTGACCCAACGCATTTTGATAATCGCTGAGCGCGGTGTCCGCCTTTTTGTATTCGGGCATAGACGGGATGAGCTCCTGCAGGCTGATATAGCCGATCTTGCCGCCGGCGGCCTGCGCGTTAGCTGAATTGCCCGCCATAACCAGGCTCATAACCACTGCTACAATTGTGAGAATCTTTTTCATTTTTTTGTAGATGAATTATATTATGCTTTTATTTAATACCTAAGGTTTTTAGTACGTCGTCGCTTTTGTCCAGTTTAGGGTCGGCAAATATAACAGTAATTCCCTCACTTTTATCCAAAATTAGCTCATACATTCTGTTAACAGCCAGTTGTTGGATCGCGTTGTAAACCTTGTCCTGTATGGGTTTCACGAGTTCCTGCCGAAGCTTGAAGAGGTCACCTTCATAACCGAACCGCTTACGCTGCAGATCGCGAACTTCTTTTTCCATATTGAACAGCTGATCCTCACGTTTCTTTTTCAGCGTATCGCTCAGCATAACCTGCTCGGCATCATAGTCTTTATACATCTTATCCAGGGCAGCCTGTTTCGTGTCGATCTCTTTTTGCCATTGCATGCTCGTAGCGTCGAGCTTCTTCTGCGCGTCTTTGTATTCGGGCATCTTTTCCAGGATGTATTTGGTGTCTACAACGGCATAACGTTCCTGTGCCTGACTGGAAAAGAAAAAGGCCAGCACACAGCCGAGAGTAAAGAGGAATTTTTTCGACCGGAGTTGAAGTCTCATCAGGGGTCGGTCGGAGCCTCGCGTCAGGCCGCAAAGAATGTCAAGAGTGTTGGTGCTCGGTTTCATGGTCGTAACATTTAAGACTCGAAAGTTAAGCATTTTTGAAGTGCCCATAGGCACTTCGCCCGAAGGGCAGACGCCAGCTGCTTATTAATCCGGCTCATACCCCAGCATGAAGGTAAAGCGCGTCGCATCACGCAACGAGCCGTTCTGTATCCGGTCCAATCCAATACCATAGTCGAAGCCCAGCAAGCCGAACATCGGCAGGAAGAAACGCATCCCGAGACCTGCGCTCCTACGGAGCTGGAAGGGATTGTACGTCTTGTAATCATACCAGCCGTTGGCCGCCTCGAAGAAAGCCAGACCAAAGATCGTGCTGCTGGGGTTGGTCGTGAACGGATACCGCATCTCCAGCGTATACTTGTTGAACAAGGTAAAGAATTCGGTAGCCTGTTGCTGGTCGGGATTGACCCGGGGATTGGAGTTCTGATAAACGGGATAACCACGTTGCGAAATAATGTCATAACCCAGCAGACCGAAGTTGTTGGTCAGACCGGCGTCACCCAGCTGGAAACGCTCGAAGGGCGAGAACTGGAGTCCACCGTTGTAGCGGCCCATGAACCCGTACTTGGCCGAAACCTTGAGTACGAACTGCCGCGATTTGTCGGAGCCCATGGCATCCCCGATAGGCAGGTACCAATCGCTGGTGAACCGCCATTTATGGTATTCGGGATATTTATAGCTATCGGCCTGGGTGATGCCATGGTCGATCAATGAGTAGGGCGGCGTGAACTGGACGCTCAACATCTGGCTCGAACCATTGCGCGGATAGATGGGCTGGTCGAGGTTATAGCGGCTAAGGGCCAGCTTGAAGCTGAAGTTCGTCGACCGGCCGTTGCGGAAGGCGGAGGTGAACAACGCATAGTTGTTGAGGTCATACTGTGTATAGTTCACCGAATAGGTCAGCGTGAAGTAGTCGTCCGGCCATTTGAGCTGTTTGCCCAATGCTACGGTAATACCGAAGTTCTTCAATGAGTTACTATCGCTAAACGAATAGGTATTGGTATGGAAGTTATAACCGCCGGTACGGAAGATGCTTCGGTAGAGGCTCACCGTCAGCGAGTTCCTTTTCTTCCCGCCGAGCCAGGGCTCGGTGAACGAGAAGTTGTACGATTGGTAGGCCTTCCCGTTCGACTGAATGCGTAAGCTCAGCTTCTGCCCGTCGCCTTCGGGCAACGGTTGCCAAGCCTCTTTTTTAAAGATATTGCGGATCGAGAAGTTGGCAAAGGTGATCCCCACGGTACCCGTGAGACCGATACCACCACCCCAGCCGGCGGATAGCTCCAGCTGGTTACCGGATTTCTCTTCCACTGTCCAGTTGATATCCACCGTTCCATCCTCCTGGTTCGGGTTGATGCCGGGGTTGATCTTTTCCTGGTTGAAAAAACCCAGGTTGGCGATCTGGCGTGTAGTATGGATGAGGTCGGCTCGGCTGAACTTGTCACCGGGGATGGTGAACAGCTCGCGGCGGATCACATATTCATTGGTCTTATCGTTACCCGCGATAGTGACGTTCTTGATGGTCGCCTGCGGACCTTCGACCATCCTGATCTCGAAATCGATGGTGTCGTTGTACACGGCCGTCTCCACAGCGTCCGCATGGAAGAACAGGTAGCCGTCGTCGGTATAGAGGCTGTTGATGTCGCCGCCTTCGGCAGACATCTGTTTACCCAATTTCTTATTGAGGATGTCCACGTTGTAGACATCGCCTTTGTGAACCCCCAGGATCAGACTGAGCACTGAGTCGGAGTATTTGGTATTCCCCTTCCAGGTGACATTGCCGAAATAATATTTTTCGCCTTCGTCCACCTTGATGGCGATATCCATCTGCCCACGATCCGGATGGGTCGAGTCGATATAGGTCTTGGAGTCTACGACCTGCGCGTCGCGATAACCCTGTGAGTTATAGTAGGTGATGACCTTTTGCTTGTCATCCTCGAATTTGGCCTCGTTGAATTTCGACGAGCTAAAGAGCTTGAACCGGAAATAGGGATCCAGGAATTCCTTGGTGGCATGGTAGGAAAGGAACCCCCAATTATTGAGATATTCCTTCAACGTCACGGAATCGTGCGGCCCGAAGGGTGTCATGTTAGAGGGCGGGTAGATCGTCAGCCGGCTGGTTTCCTTGGTGTCCTTGAGCTGGTGCTTTAGCGTGGTCTCGCGGACGGCATGGTTACCGAAGAAACTGATCTGATAGATATGGACCTTGGGGCCCTTGTCGATATAGAAGGTGAGGATCTCGGAGTTCTGGACCACGGGATCGCGGACCTCGGTGGTGCGGACTTTAGAGTCCTGGTAGCCCTTATCAGCGTAGTATTTTTTGATCGCCTGGGTTGCGGAACGCTTCATGTCCTCCGTGATCACGCGTCCTTTGATGAGGCCGGTTTTCGTCGTGAGGTCTTCAGACTCGCCTTTCTTAACGCCCGGGCCTTTGAAATAGAAATTACCTAACCGGGGCCGTTCGGCTACATCGATCTCGACATAGACGCTGTTGCCTACCAGCTTGGTGAAATAGATGGCGACGTTGGCGAACAATTTTTGTTTCCACAGATTTTGAATAGCCTTGCTGAAGTTGTCGCCGCCGGGAATGGTCACTTTATCCCCCACGGTGAGGCCGGAGATGGAGGTCAGCAGGGATTCGTCGAGGTATTTGGTACCAACGATCTTGATGCCGGCGATCGTATATTCTCTGGGCGGGCTTTTCTGGTTGGAGAGGGCTAGCAGTTCGGGGTCTACGGAAACCGGGTGTGAAGTATCGGCTTTTGCTTTAGCGCTATCTATTAAAGCAGGTTTGGTAGTATCGGATGCAACCTTATTCGTAGAATCGTTCACCTGAGCCTGAGTGCCGATCGAGTACAGTAAGCAGTAAGTGGTCAATAAAATCACGCAAAACAGCGATCTTCGTTGCATCCAGTCGGTTTTTTAAATATGCCGGAAACGCGCTTAATTTCAAGAACTTAGCGCATTTCCGGCGATGCGATAAGCTCGGCCCTTCGGGTTGCCGCTCCACAGGGCGAACCATTGATATTGCCACCTCACGGCGACTTTGGGCGGCAAATTAAAGGTATTTATACAAAGTGTTTGTTAAAAAGTGCCCTCGGGAGCCGTCAAATCCTGTTGAATCTGAGCACTCGTCTTGCCAAATCTTCTTTCTCTACCCTGAAAATCCAATATGGCTTCGTAGAGATCCTTCTTGCGGAAGTCGGGCCAGCGAACATTGGTGAAGTACAATTCGGCATATGCTAATTGGTATAACAGGAAATTACTAATACGATATTCCCCGCTGGTGCGGATCATGAGCTCGGGATCGGGGAAGTCCCGGGTAGACAGGTATTGGTGAAGGGTGTCCTGGGTGATCGCGTCGGGCTCGAGCCTTCCTTCCCGGACATCCCGGGCCAGGTTGCGCACGGCTTCGGTCAGTTCCCAGCGGCTGCTGTAGCTCAGGGCCATGACGAGGTTGAGACCGGTGTTGGATGCCGTGAGCTCGAGGGCTTCACCCAACTCGGCCTGAGCATAGTCCGGCAGCATCTTCATGTCACCGATGACATGTAGACGAATATTATTTTTGTTAAGGGTTTCAACCTCCTTGCGGATCGTGTCGACGAGCAGCTCCATGAGGCCGGTGACCTCATAGGCCGGACGGTCCCAGTTCTCTGTAGAAAAGGCGTAAAGTGTCAGATAGCCGATTCCCAGTTCCGCACAACCTTCCACGATGTCACGCACACTCTCCACGCCATGAAAATGGCCAAACAATCTGTCCTGGCCTTTTTCCTGAGCCCACCGGCCATTCCCGTCCATAATAATGGCGATATGGCGGGGCAGCCTTTTCAGATCAATATTTTCCCTCGACGCACCCATAAAAGGCAATTTTGGGGCACAAAGATAGGTGATTTCGCGCTACGGGGCGTCCGGGAAATATCGCCCCGGCGCGAAATTGGCTAAGGTCGGGCCTTCGGCCAGCCGGGCCAGCTCCGGCTTTTCGCGCTACGGGGCGTCCGGGAAATATCGCCC
>JAICXX010000020.1 GCA_025934485.1 Chitinophagaceae bacterium | reverse complement strand
GCTGCAACATTTTCGTCAAAAGACGAAATGCAGCAAGTCAGCAGTGAGACATCCATCACCGGGTAAAGAACAATCTCCATCGCCGCATCGGAAAGTTCGAGCAGGCCGACGGCGGGCAGCCATTTCTAACTTGGTATTGTACAGATTTACAAAGAGTAAGGCATTAGATAAACAAAAATGTCTGCTCGCAAGTTAAAAATGAATGAACATTCACTTATTTTGCGTCATGCGCGTCCGTGACGAAAATAAGATAGAAGCACTTCTCGCCGAGGCCCGGAAAATGGTCGTGGAAGAAGGCTTCGATGGGTTGAGCATGCAAAAGCTGGCCAAAGCTGCGGGCGTCTCTCCAGCCACCATCTATATTTATTTCAAGGATCGCGACGACTTGCTGATCCAACTCTATAAACGTGAAACGGATCGGTTCTTCGAATACATCTTTCGGGACTTCGACCCTGAAATGGATTTCGCTACAGGTATGACCGTCCAATGGAAAAGCCGCGCCAGCTACGTCATTGAAAATCTCGATAACACGCATTTTATGGAACATTTTAAATATTCACATTTGCATCAGAAGGCGATGGCCCTCCGGGATCCGAAATATGCCGAAGGACTTAAACGCTTTGTCCGCAAAGCGATTGACAACAAGGAATTGGTGGAAATGCCATTCGAGGTGTATTGGTCCGTAGCCTTCGCACCACTTTATAACCTGGTCCATTACCATAAAGCCGGCCGTAATATGGCCGGAGACCCCTTCGTACTCACCGACGAGATGCTCCTTCAAACCCTGTCGCTGGTGCTGAAGGCACTCAAGCCATAAAAATTTTTTGCATTTTTAAATAAATGAATATTCATTTAATTATGAAACCAAAACACACCTTCTCCCGCTATCAGACTTTTGTGATCGCGATCATCGCCATCCTTCAATTCACCGTTATCCTGGACTTTATCATTTTGGCCCCACTAGGCGCGCAAATGATGCGCGTCCTTAACCTAAGTCCTTCCCATTTTGGCTGGGTCGTCTCCGCCTACGCCTTTAGCGCCGGCATCTCAGGCATCCTCGCCGCCGGGTTCGCGGATAGGTTCGACCGAAAGAAAATGCTTTTATTTTTCTACGCCGGTTTTATCCTCGGCACATTTCTTTGTGGTATCGCCCCCGGCTACACCTTTCTGGTTGCAGCCCGTGTGATCACCGGCATGTTCGGCGGCGTCCTTTTCTCCATCAACATGGCGATCATCGCCGATCTGTTTCCGCTGGAAATACGCGGCCGGGTGATGGGCTTCGTACAAACGGCATTCGCTGCCGCACAGGTTCTGGGCATTCCGCTGGGCCTGCTGCTGGCGAGTGATTGGGGCTGGCACATGCCCTTTCGCATGATCGTAGCCGTGTGCATCCCGCTGTTCCTGATCATCCTGCGCTGGATGCGTCCGGTAAACGACCATCTCGGGCAACGTGCCGCTCAGCGTCCCATCGCCCATCTGCTGCGCACGGCCTCGCAGAAAAGGTATATCCGCGCCTTTGTCACGACGGCATTTCTTTCCACAGGGGGCTTTCTTATGATGCCCTATTCCAGCGATTTCCTCGTGCATAATGTCGGTGTCGGGGAGGATCTGCTACCAATTGTTTTCGTGGTCGCCGGTGCAGCAGGCATTATAACCGGCCCGCTTATTGGCAAATGGAGCGACCGGGTCGGTAAATTTCGCGTGTTCATCGACGGCAGCATCCTCGGCACCGTGATGGTGTTTATCCTCAGCCGTCTTCCTTTTACTCCGCTTTGGGAAGTGCTCGTGGTCAATACACTCATGTACACCGCCGTATTCTCCCGGATAATACCCAGCCAGGCGCTGATCTCTGCTGTACCCGACTCGCAGGATCGTGGGGCTTTTATGAGCATCAACGCTTCTATCCAACAGTTGGGAGGAGGTATCGCTTCCTCGATCGGTGGATTTATCATCGCAGAGGATACACAAGGCAGGCTGGTACATTACGATACCCTGGGTCTGATAACTATCTGCGCCTACATGATTTGCGGCATCCTCATGTGGCGGGTGAACCGGTATATATTGGGGAAAACTGTTCAACCAGCATCTTCTTATACCACTTGAATTGATACCGGTTAAAGGCGTTGGCGACATCGATCGCCAACCCTTTTAGCTCCTCCAGTTCACTCGTCTGAAACGATTTATCGATAAAGTAGGCGTAGTTCCGATCCAGGAACAGGCGTACCCTCGAGTGCAGCTCTCCGGCCTGAAGAATGCCGGCTTGCTCCAGCTCCCTGTATTTCTGCTTCAGGTCTTTTTCTTCCTTTTCCTTCAAGCCCCGAATCACGGAATTGATCTCCTCGAGCCCCAGACCGTCGGAATAAAAAGGCCTGATCTTTTGCAGGATCCGGTTGACCACTTGAACATAGTCGTCATACAACAGGTGAATACGTTTCCATTGGCGGTAATTGGTCAATAGCCGTTGCTGATCCGCACCTGGCCGATGGAGAAAAAAAAGAAAGGCTTCCTTATCCATCTTTCGCTGTCGTCGAACCTGCGCCTCGATCTCCTCTTCCAACAATTGAGCTACCTTTTCGCCGTCTTGGGCGGCATATTTGACCCCATCAAAATCGAAGGTCTTGACGTCTATCTTTTTTTCATAGATCGCCCTGGTAAGCTCCGCATCCTTTCTATTACTGTCGATCACGGCCTGAAGCTGCGCCGTTTCTTCATTGAACAGCTCTTCAAAGGTTTTTGCGGACGGCCGTTCTTCCAGCGCTCTATCGAGATCCCAGTCCTTGGTTTCGATATACCGGCCCTCGTAATACCCCTTGTATTCCACCGGCAGGGCATATTCGGCCTTTCTGCCAAGATACTCTTTCTCGAATTGCCGCTCGTCATAATACTCGACGGCCCCTTCGAACTTTACCGTTCGATAGAGTTGGGAGGTAGTCCTCTCCTGCAACGGCCCGGCGCCTTCGAACAATATCCAGGCGCTGCTTTGGTCGGCCGGCATCTCCAGCTCCAGCCTATCCAGGTGGTTCTTGCGTTCCTCCAGTGTAGGATGGCTCGCCCATTGATTCTTGAAATTGATCCGGCTCCGGGAAAACTGATGGACAAAATGATAGCTGATATCGGGTAATCCCTTCGTCAGCGGCAGATCGTATTCCACAGCCACTTGCCGGAAAATGGCCAGTTGATTGGAAAAGATATTCCTGGAGGCCCTATTTTGTTTTACCCGGGCATTCGCCTCACTGAGCGCGATATTGTAACAATTGCCCGCTATCTCTACCCGGCTAAGCGCACTCACGAGGTTGTTGCCGCCCGAGACCCCGGCCGAAACCGCATCCGCATGGAATTCCATCTCCCGGCTAAGTCCCATATAGTTCTTATTGACGAAACCGTACATCCCGCGGAGGACCCATTGAATTCCCTGGGCGATCCTGGCGGTCAGTTTCGCGAAAAGGGCCGTCCCCCAATGCAGTTTGCCCCACGCATTCAGAAAGCTCGCGTAACCTTTGTTGTCATACAGCATGTTGTGGATTACCCTGTTCACATTATAGGTGAAAGAGCCCAGCCGCATGCTCCGCTGGCTGAAATGACCGAATTCGTGTGCCATCACGGCCTTGAACTCGCTTATATTGACGCTGTTGACCAGCCCGAGGCCGATCTCGAGATTCTTGGGGATGGGAAGAAACATGCTCCAGAAACTGGAGTTGTAAAAAACACACGCATTGACGTCGGGACTCAAAAAGATCTTCCTGGGAAAACGGGTACCGGTAGCTTTCGTCAAATCCCGGATAAAAGCAAAAAGTTGTGGTTGCTCCGCTTCGGAAATTTCCACCCGCTGAGCGTTCTCGTCTTTCGACACCGCAAAGATGAATTTGACCAGGAACACGAGTACGGAAATACCCGCTCCGATCATCCCCACCCCGAAGATCAGTCCGAAAAAATTGCGGAAACTCAGCATGAGCAGGACCCCCAGCCAGCCAAAAACAATAGCCAATACCGTAGCCGCAGCCATCAGGATCAGGTAGACAATCATAAAAAGTACGATCGACCCGATGACTTTATACACCTGTCGTTTACTCACGGGCATAATTGATTTTTTAAGGCGTTTGTGAACCTTCGGGTTCATAGTGCTAATTTAGAAACCCGTAATCCACTACGCGCCGCAAATATTGCTTGTCCCGTATCACCCAGGTATATTCCGTACCCTTATTATCGATGTTCAGCATGTAGATATAGAACGTATGTTTGTCGTTGGACAAAAATACGCCATTGCGTGACCGCGTGGCCCCGTTTTCATTATAGCTGAATTTTGGGTCATAAAGATCAAAATAAGCAGCGGTGGGAATGGGAACGGTATCCTTGTCCACCACCACGATAATCGATTCGATGGTCGTATGCGGCGGTTGACCATAGACGCCACCGTAATAAGGCTTGCCATCGATCCGCAGCAGATGGCCTTCCTGTTGCATGAGCTTGTGTTTGGCTGCTAAAAAGACACCGGTTTTGATGATCACCTGGATATGGTCATCGGCGTATTTCATAAAATTAGGACCATAGTCCACCACGGGGACCGTTGGCAGCGAGGGCTTGCCGACGCTTTCGTCCACCCCGGCCAGGCAAAAGGTCGATACATCGCTCCGGATGTCTTTATCATTGATATGCGAAAAATTGTCTTTTTTCTGGCGGAAATCGGGGAAATCATAGTCCTGGGCAAGAACGGCGAGACCGCTGCACAGGAACAAAAGAGAAAAAACGATACGCATGGTTCTTTATTTATAACTGTACTGGTACTCGATGCTACCTAACAGCTCTTTTTCCTTATTGTAACAGAAATCTTTCGCTTTTAAACCCTTGTCATCATAGACATAATACCATTTCTGGTAAAAGCTGTTCCCCTCCTCGGGCACAATAAGCGAGGACGATAGATGGCCGTCTTCATATTCGAACATATCCATGGGAAGCAACCGCTTTGCCCTGATACTATAACGTACGATATCCGTAAGCCGGCTGCTGCTATCGTAATAGTAGTAGATCACGGGCAACTCCTCTCCCTTCCGGCGCGCATGCTCCTCGGTGACATTGCCTTTGTCGCCCAGCACGAACCGCACATAGGTCGTATCGCTCCCGTCCCTGATCTTCAGCATGGACAAAGGCTTATCCGGATAGACCGGAGAATAGCTCCAGGAATGGACCTCGACCTCCCTGAAATGGTTATCCGTTTCCAGGGAAGTGTCGGAAATGGCGCTGATCCGCCCCTGATCATCATACCGGTATTCGGATACATTCTCGTAGGTATCGCTCGTATCTGTGTTCTTAATTATCCGTCCCTGCGGGCCGTAGTCCGTAATGATCCAGGAATCTGATGTCCCCGGGGACTTGGTATGGGTAGTGATGCGTGAATAATCCGCAGACACCTCCTGCTCGCCTAAAAAACCCTCCGTGGGTTTGCCATCCGCTTCGGAACTGTTCAGGGTAACCGCCTTGACCCGGTTTTCCCGGTAAAGCTTCCAGCGATTGGTCGTCTGCTGATTTACGAGCAGGTCTTTATAGTAAAACTGGGCCTCACTTGCCTGGCTGATGATGCATAGTAGCAGGCATCCGATAGGTAGCTTGATCATATCCAAAGGAACGAAAAAAACCGTTTTTTAATACATGAAACTCCCCCAGGAAGCTTATTTTAGTTAAAATTTTAACTGCTGTGTCGCATCTTCACGAACGTAAGGAGAAAAATTGTCTGAACTGCCAGGGCGAGTTGGTCGGCCGCTACTGCCATCAATGCGGCCAGGAGAACCTGGAACCAAAGGAAACCGTTTGGCACCTCGTCACGCACTTTTTTAACGATATTACCCATTTCGACGGCAAGTTCTTCGAAACTGTAAGATTCCTCCTGCGCAAACCAGGCTACCTTTCCCTGGAATACATGCGCGGACGGCGGATGAGCTATCTTAACCCCATCCGGATGTATGTCTTTACTTCCGCCATCTTTTTCATTATCCTTTTTTCATTCGGCAAACCCGAGAAGATGGCCCGGGAAAGCGCCCTTACCACGAACGATGTAAAGATCACCATGGATCTTGGCGCGCTTCGAAACGACACGTCACGGCTCAAAAAGGACCTGGCTGAAACCACCGACGATGACGACAAGGAGGATATCAGGGAGAAACTGGCCTACCGGCAGATCCAGATCGCCACTATCGAAAAGGATTATGCCGATTCGCCCCGGAAAAAATTCGACAAGGATACCCTCAATGCCTTTGTCGCCCGGGCCTATACCGATTCACTTGCTGCCGGCAACTATGACCTGGCTAAACAAAAGCGATTCAAACATGCCATGCGGAACTTTGGTAAACAAATGGGCGACCAAAGCGGTGCAGAGGAAAGTTTTGAACTCATGGGCTGGACGATCCACTATCATGATGCGGCGCAATACGATTCCGCCGAACGGGCACTGCCCGATAGTTTGCGCGACGGCTGGCTAAAGCATTGGCTGATCCGGCGTAGTATCGAGATCCGCGGAGAATTCAGGGAGGACCGTCGGCTCTTTATGGAACACCTGATAGACAATATCTTCCACTCGTTCCCTAAGATACTTTGGATATCGCTTCCAATCTTTGCGCTGATCCTGAATGTCTTATACTTTCGGCATAAAAAGTATTTTTATGTGAACCACGGCATTTTCACGATCCATTTTTATTGCGCCACGTTTATCCAGCTGTTTTTCCTGCTGATGCTGTACGAGATTGCCAAATCCGTATCGACGCATTGGATCAAAGCGCTGATCTTCCTCGTCGAGTTCGCAGTCGTTCTCTGGATGATCATTTACCCCTACAAGGCAATGCGCGGCTTTTACCAGCAGCGGCGGGCTAAGACCTTCCTGAAGTATGTTATCGTATTTTCGACTATGAGCTTTATCAATATCTTATTGCTGGCCATCTTCCTGATGATCTCCGTATTTTCGGTATGAGCGGGCGTAATTAAATACCTTTGCACCATGAACGAGACTACAACGGCCTTTCAACGCCTGACGGATATCATGGACGAACTCCGGGAAAAATGTCCCTGGGATAAAAAACAAACGATCCAAACCCTTCGGCCGCTGACTATCGAAGAGACATACGAGTTGGCCGACGCCATTACGGAAAACGATTGGAAAGGGATTCGCGAAGAACTGGGCGATATCTTATTGCATATCGTATTCTATGCGCGCATCGGGAAGGAACAAGGACAGTTTACCCTGGACCAGGTCATCAACGGCATCTGCGACAAACTCATCAGCCGGCATCCCCATATTTACGGCGACACCAGCAGCCAGCCAGGGCTCGTGACCGTAACCAACGACGAAGACGTCAAACGGAATTGGGAACAGCTTAAGCTCAAAGAAGGTAAAAGATCTGTCCTCAGCGGCGTGCCTGTCTCCCTCCCGGCTACCGTTAAAGCTACCCGCCTGCAGGAAAAGGCCGGAAAAGTAGGCTTCGAATGGGATGAGACCGCCCAGGTATGGGAAAAGGTCCGGGAAGAGATGGCAGAACTGCAGGAAGCCGTCGCAGCAGGTGATCCGGACAAAATAGAGGAAGAATTCGGCGATCTTAGCTTCTCCCTGATCAATTATGCACGATTTTTGCAGATAGACGCGGAGAATTCCCTGGAACGGACCAACAAGAAGTTCATCAGCCGGTTCACCGCGATGGAGGAAGACGCCCGTGCGCAAGGGCGGTCACTGGCGGACATGACCCTGACGGAAATGGATGAACTGTGGAACGCCATCAAAATAAAATCTCGACGGGATTGAAGTCCTTTTTTACCGATATCTTTCGCAGGAACATTTATTTACTCCTTGCCGCTTTCGTGCTGTTCATGAGCGGATATTTCCTGAACCTCTACTTCAGCAGCGATGCTTCAGTAGCCGTTTTGCGCAATTCCATCCAGAGCTTTCTGCAGGACCGGCAGCACGATTTCAACCAGGTCACCGACGACACAGCACTCCTGCATCGGCTTGTTACCCAAACCTACTCGCGCGCGGAACTCGAGAAACTCACCGAAAAGAAATACGGCATCTTTCTCTATACCCCGGATTCCACCGACAACCCGGTCCTCGCTTTTTGGAGCGACCAGCGTTCCCTCCCTACGCCGGCCTTGATCGATGGGCTGGATAGCACCGGCTTCGTCCAGCTCAGCAATGGCGAGTACGATTATATCCGTAAGACCGTGCCGACCAATGCAGGACCGCCTCTCGTTGCCATGGCTTTGATCCCCATACGCTGGCAATACTATATCTCCAACCCCAACCTGACCCCGGAGTTCGTAGACAATTCCTCGGCGGAAGGCCGGGTCGAGATCACTTCCGTCGCCACGGAATTCCCCGTGAGGGATAGCCGCGGCGTAATCCTGTTCTATCTCCAGAAAAAGCCGGGCTACCATGCTCCCGCGCACAACTGGCCCATCCCCTTCGTCATCCTGCTCGCCACCCTGCTGCTCCTGATCATCATTCACAATATTGCGCATTCGGTCCGCGAGACCTGGGGCATTCCCTGGGGCATCGGCTTCCTCATCTGTGTCATCCTTCTGCTGCGTATCCTGACCTATGTTTCACCCGGATTGCTCAACCTCCGCCAGTTCGAACTCTTCGATCCCACGATCTATAGCTCCAGCGTGATCCTGACCTCGCTGGGGGACCTCGTCATAAACGCCTTTCTGCTGTGCTGGATCATCCTGTTCATCCGCCGCGAACTGAGCGATTATACCATCCCCCAGAGTGTCCAGCGCTGGAAGAACTGGTTTTGGATCATCGTTGGCATCACCCTGCTGGTGGTAACAACATTCGAATTCGCCAATATCGTCCAATCCCTGGTGACAGACGCCAAGATCTCTTTTAACGTCACCAACTTCTTCAGCCTGCTGGACAATTATAGCTTTGTAGGGTTCATCGCGCTTGCCGCCCTCGCCCTGGGCTATTTTTTTCTTTCGCAGGTCCTTTTTCAGCTCATAGGCTACCTCATCCGATCCTTGTCCATCGTGCTGTACATCATCACCTCCGCCATTGGCCTGCTCATTCTGACCTTTGTTCGCAACAATGAAGCGGTAGAGCTGGATATCTTCGTTCTCCTATGGCTACTGGCGTATGTATGGCTCATGCAACGCAGGATCTTCTTCGACCTTCGATTTAGATTAAATGTCTCGGAAGTCCTTTTCTGGCTGTTCATCTTCTCGACGTCGATCTCCGCCATCATCCTGTTCGAGAACCGGAAAGCAGAGGAAGCCACGCGCCGCCGGGAAACGGAACGCCTCGCCGACCAGGCCGACCCGACAAGCCAGAAGATGCTCAGCATCGTGTTCAGCTATATCGACAATGACTTTCTTTCGCTGAATTTCTCCCGGTTCAAAGATCCGGTATCCAACGCTGAGATCAAAGACAGCATGATCAACCGGAATTTCATGCCCTACCAGACCCGGTTCGACACCAAAATTTATACCTACGATGGTGACGAAAAACCGCTGTACAACGATCCCCCCCTTTCCTATGACACCCTAAACACCATCTTTACCGTTGCTGCCAAAAATACCGATGTCCTCGATCTGAAGTACTATCCGCGTTCCTTTGACAAATACACCTATATCTACCGGAAGACCCTGCGTAACGATTCGACGGGCAAGATGGCGGGCTATCTGTTCATCCTCGCAGAACCCAAGGACTACAAAGGCAACGATGCCCTGGTCCCCGAGCTTTTCCATCAGACGACTGCCGATCTCCCCGAATACTACGCGATCTATAACAAACGGGAACTGGTCAGCGACAATAGCGATTATCCCTTTTCGACCCGGCTCACGGACGCACAGATACCCGCCGGCGATTTCGTTCATGTCAAAAAAGATGGCTACGACGAGCTCTGGCACCGTATCTCCGATGATAACTTCGTCGTAGTGGCGAAAAGGGACAACTCAGGGATCGAAGACATTACCCTCTTCGCCTACCTGTTCTCCGCCTTTCTTTTCCTGGTAGCCCTTTTCCGCCTGGCTGCCTTGCTGATCTGGTCCCGGCTCCACTGGAGCAATATCCGGACCTACTGGCAAATGAATATCCGCTCCCAGATCCATACCACCATTATTTTCATCAGCCTGTTCTCTTTCGTGGTCATCGGCGTGGCGACTATCATCTTCTTCATCAACCGCTACAATCGCAACAACCGCGACCGGCTGAGCCTTGCTATGCAGGTCATGGTCAGCGAAGTACAGGGCAAGATGTCGGCGGAAGACGGTTACGGCGACCCGGGACATTGGTATCTGCACGGTAACCGGGCCGAACTGCAGAAACTCGTCCAGAATATCGCCCAGGTTCACAGCACCTTTATCAACATCTATGACCTGGACGGTAATCTGCAGGTCTCCTCCGATCTCTTCGTCTATAACAAGGGGATACTGAGCAAGAAAATGCATCCCCTGGCCTATTACAACATGCATGAGTTGAACACCGTACAATTTAACACTACAGAACAAATCGGCGGGGTACCCTATAACAGCGTATACCGGCCATTGCGCGACAACAGCGGCAACGCCTATGCCTATTTGAATATCCCCTCGTTTACGACCCAGGACGAGCTCAACGAGGAGATCTCCAACTTCCTGGTGACCATCATCAACCTCAACGCCTTTATCTTCCTCATAGCCGGTACGATCGCCCTTTTCCTGACGAACCGGATAACGATCTCTTTCACACTCATCTCCCGCAAAATGCAGGATGTCCATCTGGGCAAGACAAACGAGGTCATCGAATGGAGACGGAACGACGAGATCGGCGGACTGGTAAAGGAATACAATAAGATGGTGCGAAAACTCGAGGAAAGCGCGGTGGCGCTGGCCAAAAGCGAACGCGAGGGTGCATGGCGGGAAATGGCCCGGCAGGTAGCCCACGAGATCAAAAACCCCCTGACGCCTATGAAGCTGAGTATACAATACCTGCAAAAGGCGATCGATAATAACTCCACCAATGTGAAGGAAATGGCCGGCAGCGTTGCCAAGACCCTTGTCGAACAGATCGATCACTTATCCAAGATCGCCTCCGATTTCTCCCAGTTCGCGAATATCGGCAACCCTCGCAGCGAGGTATTCGATCTCCACGAGGTGCTATATTCCCTGGTCTCGCTTTACGAGACTACGGAAAACCTCTTGTTCAAATGGGTGCCTGTACATCAAAAGATCATGATCTTTGCCGACAAGACCCAGCTGAACCGGCTTTTTACCAACTTGTTGCAAAATGCGCTGGAAGCCTGTGTCAATAACCCGCGCCGCGTGATCAGCGTCAGCGAGGAATTAAAAGAGGAGAGTATCATCGTCAAGATCGCAGACAATGGAGAAGGCATTCCCCTGGAGATGCAATCCAAGATCTTCATCCCGAACTTCACCACCAAGTCTTCCGGCACCGGCCTCGGCCTGGCCATGAGTAAAACCATCGTCGAACAGGCCAAAGGAAAGATCTGGTTCAGTACCGTGGAAGGGGAGGGGACGACATTCTATGTCGAGCTGCCCTTGCTGCGGGCGACCGCCCCGAGCTCTCCGGCCCCTACGGCCCCCGCGACTGTATAAGCGACCCTAAATCCCCTTCGCTTTCTTTCTTTCCGCCAGGAACTGCCTGAACTGCTCCCGCCTAAAACTACTGAGATTATTGGCCGCCGTCACCCCCGCTTTTTGTGCGGCGAGAACACCATACCGGATATCGTTATAGCCCCCGATCGTATGCGCATCCGGGTCGATAGAGATCAACACACCCTGCTCCAGTGCATAGCCGATCCAGCGCCAGTCCATATCCAGGCGGCGTGGGTGGGCATTCAATTCGATAACGACCTTATGCGCAACGCAGGCGTCGATGATCCGCCTATGATCTACCGGGTATCCCGGCCGGCTTAGCAGCAGCCGCCCCGTCATGTGCCCAAGTATCGTGGTGAACGGGTTTTCGATCGCCTTCAATAGGCGGTTCATAGCCTTTTCCTCGGACATTTTCAGATTGGAGTGGACACTGGCGATCACCAGATCGAAGGTGCTTAGCACGTCGTCAGTATAGTCCAGCGTCCCGTCGTTGAGGATATCGCATTCGATACTCTTGAAGATGATAAAGGGCGCCAGTTTCCGGTTCAGCTCTTCGATCTGCCGATGCTGTTCACGGATCCGGTCTTCTTTGAGACCGTTAGCATAGAACGCGCTTTTGCTGTGATCGCTGATCACCAGGTATTCGTAACCTTTTTGGATACAAGCCGCGGCCATTTCCTCCAGCGTATTCGATCCGTCGCTCCAATTGCTGTGGCTGTGGATCACGGCCCTCACCTCATCGGGTTGGATGACCTCCTTAGCCTCCAATACCTTTTGTTCTCTGCGGAAAGGCTGGATGTAGGACAGCCCGACGGCGGCGAATAGGGCCTGTTCGTCGGCATAATGTCCGCCGGCATCCCATCCCGACCGCGTTTTCACCAGTTCCAGGAACTCTCCGCTGCAACTCGTCTCAAAGAGTACACGGGCAAAATCTTCCGGTTTCGCATAGACCATATCGACGATGATCCCCTCCTCCAACTCCAGCGAGCTCCAGAATGCATTCACCGCCTCTGGCTGGGCCGTCGTGACCCATTGCAGCTTGCTTACCACCTCGAGATGCCGCCGGAAATCTCCGGTCAGCGCCCATTGCTCGCCCGGAAAATGTTCTTTCAGCTGCGCATCCAGATGGAGCGCATAGGGCTCCGCTTCAGCCCATAACAGGCTGCCCTGGTGCTTGAGCCGGAACTCGATGGCCTCCCGGACATTCTGCTGGGTCTTCTCGCCAAACCCCTTAAAAAGTAAAAGCCGGTTTTCCTGACAGGCATATAAAAGCTCCCCGATGGATTCGACCTCCATGTCCTTCCAGATCGTGGCGATCTTTTTCGGACCAAGCCCTTTGATGTTGAGCATCTCGATGACGCCCGCCGGTGTCTTGTGGATATACTCTTTGAGCAGCCGCAACTCGCCGGTCTGTTGGATCTCCTGTATTTTCTTGCCGATAGCCTCGCCGATCCCTTTGATGCCCGTGATCTTTTCCAGGGGTAACCCATCCAGGGTGGTAGGCAGTTTCTCCAGTGTGAAAGCCGCGACTGAATAGGATTTCGTCTTGAACGAGTTCTCCCCGTGGATATCCATTAACTTGGCCAGCAGGGTGAACTGCCCGGCGATGTAGTCGTTGTCGATTGTCATGCTCCTAAGGTACGGCGCCCACCCCAAACATCCGCCACTTCCGCACGGCCCACCATAATGCAAAAGTCCCGGGGGGTAACCCGGGACCTGGCAGATCGTTGATCTGCCGGCCGAAGGCCCATCATAATGCAAAAGTCCCGGGGGTCACCCAGGACCAGGGCAGATCGTTGATCTGCCGGCCGAAGGCCCATCATAATGCAAAAGTCCCGGGGGTACCCCGGGACTTTAAGTATGTTCTGCTTAAGTAAGAACTATTTCTTCTTTGCAGCTTTCTTAGCGGCTTTCTTTTTAGGAGCAGCTTTCTTTTTGGGAGCGGCTTTTTTCTTAGCGGCTTTTTTTGCAGTTGCCATTTTTTTTGAATTTAAATTGGTTAGTAAAACAATTTACACCCATAAAAATAGAAACTTCTTTGGAAGTTCCAAAAAAAAGTTTTGAAAAATCCAAAAAATTTTCTAAGCACCTGCTTCAACAGCGGCCACACTAACGAAGGTCTTGTCTCCTTTTCCTTTCCTGAATTCAACCAGACCATCGGACAATGCGAACAGCGTGTAGTCCTTGCCAACACCTACATTCTTACCAGGATGGTATTGCGTACCACGCTGACGAACGATGATGTTCCCTGCAATCGCAGGCTGACCTCCATAGATCTTAACTCCCAAACGCTTGCTTTGCGAGTCCCGACCGTTCTTTACACTACCTTCACCTTTTTTGTGAGCCATATACTAGAGTTTGTAAGATTATGCCAAGCTGCCGGAGGCAGCTCAGAAAATTTTTAAGCGATCTCATTAATGCGGATCTTCGTATAGTGGGTACGATGACCGTGTTTCTTGCGGAAACCTTTCCTTCTTTTCATTTTAAAGGCAATCACCTTGTCACCTTGTATGTGGTCGATGATCTCCGCCTTGATAACGGCCTTGACAGCTGCACCAACGGCCAGTGTGTCGCCATGCGACAGAAGGACTTCACCGAACTCAACTTTATCACCGGCGTTGCCCGCGATACGGGGAACGTACAAAGTCTGGTCCTTTTGGACTTTGAATTGCTGTCCGGCTATTTTCACGACTGCTAACATAGTCTTTGATTTGCGCACCGGGGAATGGGTTTCCCCGAAAAATAACCCATCCCCGGTGCTTGGCTAATGATGGGCCTTCGGCCTTTCGACACGTCGGTCGAAATAGGGCTGCAAAATTACGGGTATTTCACGAAAAAAAGAAGAATGCACCCGAAAAAACTGCCGCGGACGGCAAATTTACCGCTTTTTCCCGACACCGGCCGCCAAAATGGTCGTTCATCCCCGCGAAAAGCCCTCCCATCCTCCTCCGGGTAGCCTCCGGCTGGTCCCTTGGCACCTCATTGTCAGTTGATTAATTTCATGTAGGTTTGCCCGCATGAATATGAAGATCAAATCATTCCTTGCACGGCCTTTCGCATCCTATGTGTATAAGGCTATCCAAAAGGGGATGACTACGGCTATAGCGGATCAGGAGGCTATTTTCAAGGAGTTATTGCAGATAGGCGGTAAGACGGTTTTTGGAACAGAACATCGCCTGGGTGAAGTAAAAACCTACGAAGAATTCAAGCAGGCGGTTCCCATCAGGGACTACGAGCAATTCTCCCATTATATCTCCATGGTCAAGGAAGGCAGACATAATGTCCTTTGGAAAGGCCTTCCCATCTATTTTGCCAAGACATCCGGCACCACCAGCGGCATCAAATACATCCCGATCACGAAAGACTCCATCAGCAATCATATCAATACGGCGCGGAACGCCCTGCTTTGTTATATGGCTTCTACCGGCAATACCGCTTTTGCCGATGGAAAGATGATCTTTCTGTCCGGCTCACCCGAACTGGAGAGGGTAGGGGGCATCCCTACCGGCCGGCTCAGCGGGATCGTGAACCATCATGTCCCGGGCTATCTCCGAACCAATCAGCTGCCGTCCTATGAAACGAACTGCATCGAAGATTGGGAGACTAAGCTCGACAAGATCGTAGAAGAGACGATCACCCAGGACATGACCCTCATCAGCGGTATTCCACCGTGGGTCCAGATGTATTTCGACCGCCTCACCGAGCTCAAAGGCAAGCCCGTGAAAGATATCTTCCCCAATTTCTCCGTTTTGGTCCATGGTGGGGTAAATTTCGAACCCTACAAACACCGGCTGTTCGAAAGCATCGGCAAAAAGATCGATACCATCGAGACGTTTCCGGCTTCAGAGGGGTTCTTTGCCTTTCAAGACGTACGCGACGAACAGGGGCTTTTGCTTAACACGAACAGCGGCATCTTTTTTGAATTCATTCCCGCCGCCGAGATCGGCAAAGAGAACCCGGCGAGACTCTCCCTCAAGGACGTTAAAACGGGCGAGAATTATGCCCTCGTGGTAAGCACCAATGCCGGTCTCTGGGGCTATAGCATCGGGGATATGGTACGCTTTACCTCGGTGGATCCGTATCGTCTTGTCGTCACCGGAAGGACGAAACATTTCATTTCCGCATTTGGCGAACATGTTATAGGCGAAGAGGTGGAATACAGCTTGCTGAAAGCAGCGGAAAAAGCCGGCCTGCATATCACCGAGTTCACGGTAGCGCCCATGATCAGCCAGGAGAAAGGGAAGTCTTATCACGAGTGGTTCGTCGAGTTCGACACCGTGCCTTCCGACCTCACCGCTTTCGCTGGCCTGGTGGATACTAACCTTAGAGAGAAAAATATTTATTACGATGACCTCATTTCCGGCAACATTCTGCTTCCGCTCAGGATCCGTCCCGTTAAAAAGAACGGCTTTATCGACTATATGAAGTCGGTAGGGAAATTGGGTGGTCAGAACAAGGTGCCCCGCCTAAGCAACGACCGCAAGCTCGTTGCCGGATTGGAAAAATACACGGACTAACATGCAAAATGTCTCACCAAAAAAGCGCATCGCTCTTTTCGGCTCTACCGGCTCCATCGGGAAACAGGCCCTTGAAGTGATAGACGCCAATCCCTCTATCTTCAGTGTGGAGGTGCTCACGGCTCACAGCAACGATGAATTGCTGGTCAGGCAGGCCTTGCACTTTCAACCGAATATCGTCGTTATCGCGGATGATAAAAAATATGCACAGGTAAAAGCCGCACTTTCGGGCCATCCGATCAAAGTGTTCGCAGGCGAGAAGGCGCTGGAGGAAGTAGCGGCCATGGACATATATGATATGATGCTGGCAGCGATCGTCGGTTTCGCCGGTCTTCGTCCAACGCTAAGAGCCATCGAGAACGGGAAGGCGATAGCCCTGGCAAACAAAGAGACCCTCGTGGTGGCCGGCGATATCGTCATGCAGAAAGCCCTGGAGAAAAAGGCCCCGATCATTCCCGTGGATTCCGAACATTCGGCGATCTTTCAGTGTCTCATCGGCGAGACGCGCAGCCGCATCGAAAAGGTCATCCTGACGGCTTCCGGCGGACCCTTCCTCGGCAAGAAACCCAATTTCCTGGTCAACGTCAAACGGGATCATGCCCTGCAACATCCAAACTGGAGCATGGGCGCAAAGGTCACCATCGATTCGGCTACCCTCATGAACAAAGGGCTCGAGATGATCGAGGCGAAATGGTTGTTCAATCTCCAACCCGACCAGGTGCAGGTAGTGATTCACCCGCAGAGCATCATCCATAGCATGATACAGTTCGAGGACGGCAGTATCAAAGCGCAAATGGGTTTACCCGACATGAAATTGCCGATCCAGTATGCGCTGAGCTTTCCGCGGCGTCTGCCAAGCAATTTTCCCCGGTACGATTTCCGCAAACCCAATACGCTCGGTTTCGAAGAGCCGGATACCCGGACGTTTCGGAACCTCATTCTGGCCACCGATGCCCTGAACAAAGGCGGCAACCTTCCCTGTGTCCTCAATGCGGCTAACGAGATCGCAGTGTTCGCCTTCCTGCGCAATCGCATCGGTTTCCTGGACATGACGGACCTCGTTGAGCGCACCATGCAGGAAATGCCGTTTATCGAACACCCCACGCTGGAGGAATATTTTGACAGCGATGGAGAGGCGCGTAATTTTGCTGCTTCTTTAATAAAGTTGTAGCAAAAGCCAGAAAAATTTTCCAGATATTTGATAACTATGGTACTATTAGCAATCGATTGGGGTTCGGTGGGTATGAAATTGATACAGTTCATTTTGTCTTTTTCTATCTTGGTGATTCTCCATGAGTTAGGTCATTTCCTTCCGGCCCGTTGGTTCAAATGCCGTGTCGAAAAGTTTTACCTTTTTTTCAATCCCTGGTTCTCCCTTTTCAAAAGGAAGATCGGTGAGACCGAATACGGCCTCGGCTGGATTCCTTTCGGCGGCTATGTGAAGATCTCCGGAATGATCGACGAGAGCATGGACAAGGAACAGATGCAGAAACCGGCCCAGCCCTGGGAGTTCCGTAGCAAACCCGCCTGGCAGCGGCTGATCATCATGCTGGGAGGCGTCACCGTCAATGTTCTCCTGGCATTTGCCATCTTTATCATGATCATGTGGGTATGGGGGGATAAATATATTCCCGTGCAAAATCTTAAATACGGTGTATACGCCGATAGCCTGGGCCGTAAGATGGGCCTGCAGGACGGAGACAACATTATCGCTGTTGCCGGTATACCGGTTGAGCGGTCTGGAACGGTTGGCTCCGAGATGATCATGAACGAGGCTAAGACCGTTACCGTCCTACGGGACGGGCGGCAGATCGAATTGCAGGTCCCTCCCGGTGTCATCGGCCAGCTCAATAGGAACAGGCTGCAGGGTTTTGCTTACCCGCGTTATCCCTTGGTCGTCGATTCGCTGCTCTCGATTGTTAAAGTCGTAAAAGGCCCGCAGCCGAAAAAAGGCGATACACTTATCGCATCCGAAGGTTACCCTATTCAATATAACACGGATGTGGCTAAATATGATACTGCATTCCAACACCTTAAAGACAAAAAGACCCGGGCGCTGGTCTTCCGCCGTGGCAAGGACACTATTCAGGCATTGGTAAACTGGGATGAAAAAAATGGAACAGGCATCCATTATAAGAGCATGGAAGATATTCTTGGGAGCAAGCAGATCTCGTACACTTTTTTTCAGGCCATACCCGCGGGTGTCCATAAAAGTATAGAAACACTCGTCAACTATATCCGCAACCTGAAACTGCTGTTCACCTCCAAAGAGGTCAAGGCCCAGGATTCGCTCGGCAGCGTGATCAGCATTGCCAGCGTCTTCCCATCCATGTGGGATTGGCAGAGCTTCTGGACCCTCACGGGTATCTTCAGCATCCTGCTGGCATTCATGAACGTGTTGCCCATTCCCGCCCTCGACGGCGGTCATGCGCTTTTCACCCTGGTCGAAATGATCTCCGGCCGCAAACCTAGCGATAAATTCATCGAATATGCCCAAATGGTCGGCATGGTCCTGCTCTTCGGCATCATGATCTACGCTATGGGATTGGATATATTCCATGCCTTTAAGTTCAAATAGGCTCCGAAAAAATCGTATATTTGCAGTTCCCCCGATGCACAAAAAGGGGGCATGGGGCTGCCTTGGTTTTGACAGCATAGATCTTTGAAGGTGCAAGCATGCCGTGCGTTGGATAATTAGCACGTTAATCTGAATATTCAAACTTCAAATGGCAATACTCAGTATGCCATGGCTGCCTAATCAGTGATTAGATAGTCATTTGGGCCGTGCTGGCCGGTTCGCCCGATACCACGCTGCACCGCCGACTCAAAACAAATTCGGGATGCTGCAACAGAAGGCTGTGACTGTTGCTTAAGACCATTCAGCTAAGGAGACGCGTTGGTTTGTCCGGTCCCGGCCGCCTCCCGACAATCAATGCCGGAATAAGCATGTAGAAAGCCTTTGGCGATTATGTTTGGACAGGGGTTCGACTCCCCTCAGCTCCACCGCTCTTCAAGCCGCTGATTTTCAGCGGCTTTTTAGTTGACGCCTAGACAAATTGGGAACGTGTTATTTATTCTGCTCAGCTTTTTCTTTTCGGTCCACAGCTATGAGAATAGGCACAGCATATTCAAGGATATCCGTCTTGTTTTGATAGTCTTTCGCAATGTCCGGGTACTTTGAAAGCAAATTCATCAACGACTTTCTAGTCAATGGGATTGAATGGCCATCCTTTAAATTGATTATATAGCCACTATTGATCATTATTTGAGAAGCAAGGGCTCCTCCCCCCGTGTATTGGGCGGCAGTGCCCTTTGCTTCCGCTATAAGAAAGGGGCCGCTAAGAATGCAACGGCTCATGCCTTGCCAAGTCCCCAGCGCGATTCTATCTGAAATATAAAAATGTTGGCCATCGGAGATTCCCACGAATGTCCTCCGAAGGTCCCTGGTCGCTTTTTTGTCTTTAGAGGCCAATTCAAAACCATATTTGCTTAAATTCCTCTTTTCAATTTTAAACCCGCAGTATCGATCGCTGCTTGTTGTTCAAAGCAGGTTGAAACGGCGAAGTATAACAAGATCAGGGAAAGAAATGGTTTCATGAATATTTAATTATGATTGGTTTGATACTTCTGACATCAATTCAGTCAATGAAATTGCTATTACATCTTTGCTCAACGAAAAACGGTCATTGCCAGAATATACGACATATCGTCGTAATGGCTTGATGTCCTCACAGGCGATATAAAACCCTTTGGAAATAGAAGGAGAGGAGCTCCTTTTTATTTCAATTGCCCATCTCTCGGTAGGTGAAAATTCCAGAATTAAGTCTATTTCTGCGCCTGCCGGGGTACCATAAAAGTAAGGCTGGACACCAGGAGGAGCGATGGACATAATATTTTCGATAACGAACCCCTCCCAACTTCCACCTGCAACCGGATGCCCGAGCAGATCGGTATAATTAGCGATATTCAACAAGGCATGTGTAACGCCGCTGTCGCGCACATATACTTTCGGCGATCTGACTAGTCGTTTATTAATGTTGAACGTCCATGGCCTAAGCCTTCTTACCAATAGGAGGTCTGCCAATAGATCGAGATAGCGTCCAATGGTGACACCTGAAACCTCAAGGCTTCTTGCCAGTTGAGCAGCATTGAGAGTAGCTCCCTGATTATAGGCCAGCATAGTCCAAAATCGTTCCAGCGTTTCGGCGGGGATACGTGGACCGAGTTGCGGAATGTCTCTTTCAAGATATGTTCTGATAAAAGATCGACGCCAATCAAGGCTTTTTTTGTCATCAATACTTAGTAAACTATCCGGAAAACCACCTCTTACCCAAAGCGTGTTCAATTTTTCGACACTACCTTCGGCATACTCCAGTGCATCGATAGGGTGTAATTCCAAATAGGAGATGCGGCCGGCAAGGGATTCACTTGACTGCTGTAGCAAATCTATTGAAGCCGATCCGAGAAAGAGGAACTGGCCGGTTTTTTTACCTGCTCGCCGTTCCTTATCAATAATTCCCCTGAGTTCCGAAAATACTTCCGGGAGGCGTTGTACTTCATCGAGTATGATTAGTTTATCTCTGTTGTCGGTATGAAATGCAACTATATCTTTGACCTTCTCCAAGTCAATACGGCTTTCTAGATCCAAATAGACAGAAGCCATGGTCTCTGCGATATCTAGGGCAATAGTGGTTTTTCCGACCTGCCGGGGTCCCAGAATAGCTGCTGAAGAACTGTAGCTTAATGTCTCTTTTACGATTCGTTCTAACCTTCTTGGAATCACCATGCAAATCTAATATAAAATGTAACGATTGCATGGTTTATTTGTAAATAGCTAATAATCAAACGGTAACCACACGGATTATATTCAAAAGGGACAAGAGGTGTTTGATTGTAGCCCCCTCAGCTCCACTAAAGGAAAGGATCATGACTGGTCATTTATTTTTTTTATTTAGTCGCGACTGCGGTTGCGCAGCAACGGCGGCAGGGTAGCCTTGCCCCTGGAGGGCCTCGAGTTTTACAAATATGCTTGTCCGGCCCTTTACATTTACGGTGACCTTACCTTTTTTGGCCCGCGCCGATCTGTTTGGGGTCACTCTCTCGTTCGAAGATTCGAAGGTATCGGCCGCTGCGATGGGGCGGCCGTGGGCATCGCGGTTCATACTGGCGAGGGCAGCCCCCAGGCGGTTTTGCTCTGCCGCACTTAATTGCTCATACTTAACGCCATACGCGGCTAAGACCGCTTTGGCGTTCTCCACCGTATTGGTGCCACGCTCGTACACATCCCGGTAGATATGCAATCCGCCATTTTCAGCAACGATGGTCTCATAACGCAGGTCGACGGGCACCGGTTTGGGCAGTTTCACTTTTTCTGTGTGGCCCTTATGCTTTTCCAACGATCGGACTGCTTGTTTGGAGAGGTCGCAATGACCTAGCCTGAGGATGAGCGGTACCAAATTCAACACCTGGTTATTCGTCAGGCCAACACAGCCATGCGAAGAAAACTTGCCGATGTTCTCCAGCGACTTGCCGCCATGAATGAGCGAGGGCATGCCGATCGGGATCTTCACCACTCCCAGCGGGTTTAGCTTACTGGCCGCTGAGACTTTGCGACCGGCCGCGAATTTACCACGTACCCAAGGTTCATCCGGCGGCGTCCAACTCGGATTGAAAATGACCGTATCTGCCCGACGCATACCAACAGGCAGAGGGAACTCGGGGTAGCCGATGCCCACTTTATAGGTGTTGATCAGCTGACCGTTTTCAAAGACATCCATCCGGTAAGCCGGCGCATTCACCACGATGCGCGTGTCCTTCGGCACAAAATTCGGCCGGGTTGGCGCCAGGCCTTCTACGCCCTGCGCGTAGCGCTCTTCGACTAGCTGTAATAGCTGCTGTGCCTTATCCGCGCCGATCATTGACGTCATTTGCTGCTGATAACGCTCAGTAGCTGTTCTTGCTGATGCCGTGTCGGGACTGCCCTTCTCGCTCAATTCGCTCACTGATGCATGCGCAGCGGTTTTCAATTGGGCGATCTGAACAGCCGATAGACCCAATTTGGATCTTAGTTCCTTCCCGAAATCCGGTTCATAAAATAGGGCATCCAAAACAGGCAACGTCATAGCCTGTTGATTGGCGGCGACGGAGTCGGTTTTTACGGTTGCATCGGCGACCGAGGAAGAATCGGCTTTTACGGGGGTATCAACCACCTTTGGTACGGATTGCACTTGCTGTTGCGCTGGCTTTTGCCGTTGATCACACGCTGCGAACGCAATTAACAACAGCCACGACAGCTGCTGGCGAATTTTCCTAAAATTCATATATCGCAAGTGTATTGTCTTATTATAAAGACAAAGGAAAAGCATGCCAGGGCTCATTAACAATCGCAGATGAGGAAAAAAGGCCCCGGCACCTTAATTGCAGTATCATAGAAAACGGTAAGATGGAAAAGCGCATTTTAGGGGTAATATTGTCCGTATTAGGGATAATCGGATTGGTGTTTGCTGCTGTTCGCTTTGCCAGAGGCATATCAGGCGGGCAAGGTGCCCGTTTAACTATAGTTGCCCTTGTTTTGGGTGGTATCTTCTTTTTTTCAGGTATCGGCCTGGTCAGAAATACAAAAGATAAGGCGACGTAGGTAATAATAGAATCAACCTCTGCCAGAATCGCTCAAGCCGGGTGGGGCTTTCGGGCTGACTGTTATCAACTATTCACGCATACTCACAGGCGCAAGTTCCGACGGCCCATAATCAGGCCCCCGCAAGGCATCCGCGGTTGAGCGACCGCTTCAGCCCTTCGAGATGCGGGCGCAGCTGCTGACCGGCACGGACGCAAAGACCGTCAAAGCTGTCATTCTCTCGAGTATCAACCTTCAAATCACGACCACACCGTCTACCTTCAATGGCGGAATTTATGTGGCACGTTGCATGAATTTTATATTACCAATAGCCGGAGGGTGAGGCTTTTATGGTTTTAAGAAAATTCAATAGTGTGGTCAGGTGTTCGATTGGACTCTCCTCGGCTCCGCCGCTCTTCAAGCGCTGATCTTCAGCGGCTTTTTCTTACAGATTGCATGCAATAAATTCAAAGGCCTATCGGGTTTTATCATTAATTACTTGCCGGATATTCCACCTCTCGCAGCAGATCTGCTTCCACGATGGTCACATATCGCATATCACGGGTATCACGGTACAGTGCGGAGTTATTTATTTCAATAAATGTGTACTTGTTTTCTTTTTCCAAGACGCCAGATTGATCATTCGCGTCAAAATAACCTATCAAAACCTTCTTGTCCAGCAAAGTTAATTTCGTTGGCTTATCTGTTACTGAGTATACTCCCGGATATTGCGGGTTCATCGCCCGGGCAATCATGTCTTTTGTCATGCCCATTCTGTTTACCTTGTCCAGATAAGCATCTGTGTACTTTCTTTTTGTTTCGTCACTTAAGGCAGATTCTTGGACCATTCGCAAAACCTGCTCTGTTGCCGATAACAGTTGAGTTAAGATTCTGTCCCGTCTTAAGGGGATTATCCCGACCTTATCTGCTAGTGTACGGAAATCAGCCTGTCCATAATGTCCGAATATATTGTAGAATGGGCTATCCATAGAGTCTTTGTATAATTCCAGGGCTGTGTCCGATTCCAGCGGCGTGTGGAGGACCGTGCACATGAGGTCATAAGCGGGCGATAAAGTGTAATCGCCCATATCCGTTTGGATCAGCGAGAAATTCTTAAGGTGTGCATCGCCATTTGAAAAGAGATAGTTGAATACGACCAATCTGAAAAATTGTTCCAAGGCGGGTTGATAGGCGGCAACATATTTTTCGATCAATCGACCAATTTCTTCATATGTACCGTCATACTTAAAATGCTCTCCATGCGTATTTTGACTGCGGCCGCTAAGTTGGGCCATGTCTTCTTGCTGATATTTGCTTCCTGCAGCCCTAACATCAAAGCGACGAGTCAGGTACGCCGGTGCGCCATCTTTAAAATAGATCAGGCCGTTGGCGGCTGTTGAGATGCTGAATAACCGGGCCGCGATTTGCATGGTCAGGTGTTCATTCTCCGGCGCTTGTTCCCGGTCAATTAGGTGGGTAGAAGGCGGGATCGGCTTTAGTATATAGCGACCATCTATTTCGGTCAATTCAAGCTCTTTTCCTTCCAACTTGAGGGAATACTTCAATTGAACACCAGAGATGGAGAGTCTTTTTGTTTTTTCCTGAAACATTTCCAGGTTGTTTGCTTTTGGTGTATCAAAGGGAAGCACACTATGTACTCTCCTGCCGTCAAACAGTTGTTTGCGGCAGGCCGGGCAATAGCCCTCGATATTCGGTTTATAGCATCCGTAACATTGCATAGTTATTCTTGCATCTCTTTTACAGTAATTGCACCTATCGTGTCTTCGCTGGCTGTTTTGAGCAGGCGATTAAAATCATCCCGTTCGTCTAATTTGAGCAGGCGACACTGAATATCTTTATTTACTCCTTCTGCCAACAAGCCGGCAAAAAAAGGAAACAGTGTAGAACTTCGCCATATTTGTTGCGTTTTGGGAAGCGTCAGGCTGATCGAAGGGAGAGAGGCGTGTGACCAATAATTGTTCTCGTACGAGAAAACGTAGTCTTCCGGCCCCTTTTTTTCCAGGTACCCCGCCAGTAAACCATTATTATAGATCTCTGCTTTTGGCATCAATTCGTTTTCTTAATTTGTAGTGATAAGTCTAACCCAAGAACCGTTGCAATTTTTTGCAAAGTGTCCACTGATGGATTACCGGAGCCCGATTCAACAAGATGAATGGTTTTTATAGCGATCCCGCTCATCTCGGCCAAATCCTCTTGTCGGAGGTTTAGGAATTCCCTTCGAAATTTTATTGATTTACCCAGTTCTTTCATTGTCATCGGTAATATATTGCTGATTTTGCTCAAAGTTAAATTAAAAACTTGGAGAAATAAATGAAATCGGTAATATATTACAGATTATTGAAAAAGTTCATAAACTCCAGGCCTCAGATATGTGCCTAAATAACGCGCAGTGGCATGTTAAGGACCTGTTGCAGGCGGTCTACCAGTTCGTCGGTAAAACCATCCGCCGGATTCCGGATCGCGATTTGAAATCTGGCAAAACCCAACGGGTATTCATATACGATGCTGTTCAAGGACGTTACCGACGAACAGCAGGCGGTGACAAAGTGCAGGTCTTCAAATTGAGTGGCGTAAGCGGCGTCCATGGCCTCCTGCCATTCTTCCAAAGCGATAGGCTTCCCGCATACGTTGCAGGTGATGGAATCAGACATAGCTAAAAAACATTTGTTGCATGATGACCAAAAAGACTTTCCAATTCACGAGGCTGAAAATAAGAAAAAAAGAACGTCCGTAAATGATTGTCAAGGTTTTACCCATTTATCCAGTCATTTTTGGCAATAGAAATCAGCTATTGAAGACCTCCGACGTTTTTTTACTACCTTTGTAAAGGTAAAGAGTTTTGCGTCTGCATATCTCATCCCATGATGGGTGCTGCCAGTACTGGCACGGGGACGACAGGATTTTTTAGCTTTTTTTATTGGGCGCCTGAATCGTCGTATAAAGAGAAGATGGATTCATATTTATCTTTCGGAGCGTCCGAATAACGACCTTCTCCATTATGAGGTTTCGCTGAACAGCCCAAATCAAATAGTCTACAATGCTTAGTTCCGGCATCTCCTTCCCGGGTACTATTTCAAGTACACAATTGTTCACCATAGGGCCGCCACCAGCGAGCTCAAGTGCTTTACTCACGGCTTGTTGAAATCGATTCAGGGAATTATTTCCGCGTTGCGCCAGGCATAGATTGTATTGACAATCGTCGTTTTTTATTCTGCCATTTTAGCCAATGATGGAGTACGTCGAAATAAAACTCGGTGGGATTGTTGTTGTGCTTCCGGTTGAAGATGGTTAATTCTTTTTTTGCTACGACAATATGCGCTTTGTATCCTTCGAGGTCTCTGAGGCGTTCGAAGAATTTGGCTCTTATTTCCGGGTGGTCACCTCTTTGCCATAAAAGTCCGGATCACCGCTTTCATCGATCTTAGTCCTCTCGAAGGCCGTCTACCGGGTTCGCAAGCGCGGAACGGACGGTCTGAATAGTGACAGTGGCCAGTGCGGCAGCAAAGATGATGGCCGCCGCACACAGGAGGACGAACAAATTGATGGATGTCCGGAACGCGTATTGCTGCAGCCATTCCTGCATAAATAGCCAGACCACCGGGACGGCAATACAAAAGGCGAGGACGATCGGCCGTAGGAAACTTCCCACCAGCAAGGCTAGCACCTGCCGGACGCCGGCGCCGAGGACTTTTCGGATCGCTATTTCCTTTGTACGCTGCCGGGTGACAAAGAGCGCAAGGCCGAACAGCCCCACACAACTGACGAGGATAGCGGTCCCTGTGGCAATGCTCAGGAGATGGGCCGTCTTTCGTTCATTGTTATAGAAGGAGACGATCTCCTCGTCCAGGAAGTTGTATTCGAAGGGGCGATCCGGATAGATGCTCTTCCACGCCTTCTCCAGTTGATCGAGCGTGGCGGCAATACGACCGGATTTCACGCGGATGGCAAGCTCCTTTTCGTAGCCGGGAATATGGCCCAGGTAGAGCGGCTCGATGGGCTGCCGGAAGGATGTCTCATGAAAGTCGGCGACCACGCCGACGATGGGATAAGCTTTCCCATGCCAGTAAACCAATTGCCCCACGGCCTCATCGGGACGGCGAAAACCCAGACGCATCGAAGCGGTCTCATTGACCACGAATTCGGTGAGGCTATCGCTGTGCAGGAGGTTCCTGCCGGCTAATAGCCGCATCTGATAAAAGGGCAGGAAGCCTTCGTCACCAGCTTCAGGAAAGACGGGGACCTGTGTGATCGTCCGACCCTTGTAGGTCAAGGTATCCATGTAGGCACGTCCCAGGCCCATGGGCTGCGCCCCTTCGGCAATGATCGCGCCGACGCCGGAGATGCGGCTTATCCTTTCTTTCAACACATTTACCTTGCTAACGCTATCACGCCATGGAACACTTGTTGTTAAAATGGCCTTTGACTGAAATCCCGGATCGGAATGCAACATGAAATCGATCTGTTTGCCGACGATAAAGGTGGCCATAATAAAGAGCAGCGCGATTGTGAACTGGAATACGATGAGACCTTTCCGCCAACGGCCGCCGGTGTTGACCAGAGACGCGTCGGTCCCCCTGAGAACAACCGCGGGCAGATACCCGGCCAGAACAAGGGCGGGATAGAATCCCGCACCGAGGGTGATGACAACCGTGAGCACCAGGCTAAAACCGAGGACATGAACGCTAAAAAACTCAAAAGGCATTCCTTGAGGGATATAGTCACCGAACCAATGAAGGGCAGGGTGGATCAGCAGCAGCCCGGCGATCATGGCGATGAGCGCCAGGAGGAAACTCTCCGTGAGAAATTGACCAATGAGCGCGGTCCTGCTGCTGCCCAGCACTTTCCTGACCCCGATCTCTTTTGCCCGGCGAAGCGACTGGGCGGTGGAAAGGTTAATGAAGTTGATGGCGGCGATCAGTAGGATGAAGGCCGCGATACCCATCATGCCATAAAGCGCGGGCAGGCTGGCTTTCCGGATATCGTCGCCGGGCGCCATATCTGTTGCGAAATGGATCTCGGCAAAGGGCTGCAATTGCAGCTGTATTTTGTTCCCGGTAATAGGATCGTTGCCACCGAGCCTATCGAGTTCGGCGTCGATGCGGGAAGGCGGGGTGCCTTTGGAAAGCAGCGCGAAACACCAAACGTTAGGGCTACGCACGCGCCATTCGTCGGGGTGAAAGAAGTTTTTCAGCGAGGCGTTGCTATGGATCGTGCTAAACGAAATAAGATCGGTAAAAGGGAAATCCGTGTTGCCTTTCTGGTCCCGGACAATGCCGGCAACCGATACATCGAGCGAGTCGTTGTAGATCACGGTCTTGCCAATCCACTTGTCGGGCGACGCAGGTCCAAAGTACTTACGGGCACGGCTTTCGGTCAATACGACCCGGTAGGGAGCGGTCATTGCCTCCGCCGGATTGCCGGCTAACCAATCCCGTTGAAAAATGGCGAAGTATTCCGGATCGGTGAAGACGATATCGCCCTTATCGAATTGCCGGATCGAATGATCCGGCAGCCGGACCGCCGCATTCACCTCATACGGTGTGATATCCGTTAGGGCATCGACGCCGGTGAGCCCTTTACGTAGAATGGCGGGGGCCGCGGCTTTAACGTTGGGTGCTCGCTTTAAATGGTTCCCATACCAGCCATGGCTGATGATGCGGTAGATGCGGTCACGGTTCGGGTAGGAGTTGTCAAAGCTGAATTCATAGCTGCAGATGAGCCAGATCAGCAGACATGCAACGCTGCCGATGGCGAGGCCGCTCATGCTGACGAGCGCAAAGAATTTATTGCGGCGGATATTGCGCCAGGCGATGCGGAGCCATGCGACAAGCATAGGTGGAAGTTGAAGATATAAGACGCTAAAAAGTGGCTATTCCACAAGTTCGTCGTGATTTCCCCGGCATCTTCCAAGGTATGCACCCGCTAATTGCTTACCAGCCGATAATGCGTCGACACATGCCAATGCCGGAGCGTCGTGATCTTGAATTGGTCTCCTTTGGGTGTGACGTATACGAGCTTCACCTCGCGGAAAAGGTTGTCGTTATCCAGGAATCCTATGATGCAGGAAAGAGGGGTAGATCCCTTCCTAAGTGAGGGTCGGGGCATTGTGCCGAGGTCGGGAAGCCTCACGGTATCGTCGCCGGGCAGACCTTCGTAATCTACATCGATGCGATAGCTCATGGTCTTGGACGTTTCATACAACTTCACGACGAAATTGCCATGTGCATGCCCCGTGGGCTCGCGATATTCCGCAATGGCTTCTTTTTTATTTTTCGGTCTGTTCTCGGCGTTTTGCCTGGGCGACGGCAACACCGGATTGGAAGGGTCGAGCCGAAAGGTGTCTTTGGGGGAACGCCCCTGGGCGGTGGCGTTACGCCCAATGAAGATCAGCAGGACGCTTGACAGGATAAAGGGGATCAGGGGTGCTTTCATACCGTGCCAAGATAGGCTTTTTCATGCCGTGGTGCAAGTCCCGGCCTTGATCAAACTTGAACAAACTTGAATAGATGCCAATGGATACGAAGGTCGGAAATCCGCTAGCTTTAATCCATGTATACTACAATCGCCCCCACACGACGTTTTTATCCCGCTAAGCCGGCCGGGATCATTGTATTGATGGTACTCGCCTCCTGTCATTCAGCACCGGCAAAGCAATACGGTTTTCTAACCATGCTTGGACAGGATACGATTTCCGTAGAGACGATCACCCGCCAGGGCAATACGTTAAAAAGCGACGAAGTGGATCGCTTTCCGCGGGTGCGCACACGTCATACCGTGGTGGAACTGAACGATGATGGAAGCATACGACATCTCGAAATGGAAATTCACACCCCCAGTGAACCATCCGGTCAGCGGGACCGAACGGTAGTGGCCGATGTCACCCATGACAACGTACACCTTTCAAAAACGGACAGCACCGGTACAGTGAACCGGGATTTCCCTACGGAAGGCAGCATGGTAGTGGCACACGTACCGCAAATGTATAGTCTGTATGAGCTTTACTTTGCCGCGGCGCTCAAGCAAACGGCAGCGCTCAAGCAATCGACGGCATCAAAGCCTGCGGCCGGCAGTCCTGTGCAGCTGCGGCAGTTCTATATTGACCGGGAATTCGACCGGTTTCCGCTAGGGCATGCCACGGTAACCCCCCTGGGGGCAGGCAAGGTGGAGATTACGCACGACTGGCTTTCCGGAACCGGCGAGGCCATGATGGACTCCGCTTACGACATGCTCAGTTATTCGGGCGACCGGACTACCTACAAGGTGCAGGTAAAACGACTGGCTGCCATCCCCGACGTAAAAGCTATCGCTACCGGTTTTGAGACAAAGGAGACAGCAGGCGGCAGCGTAAAGTCGCTAAGCGTCCGCGATACGGTCCGGGCGCAAATAGGCAATGCCGTGATCACCATTGATTATGGCAGACCGCTGTTGCGGGGACGGCCGCTGTTGGGAGAGCTGATACCTTACGACCGGGTATGGAGAACAGGGGCCAATGCGGCCACCCAGTTTACGACCTCAAGCCCAATTAAGCTGGGGACCCTGCAGGTTCCTGCGGGCATCTACACACTGTTTACCGCGCCACATACGGAAGGGGTTGATCTCATCGTAAACAAAGAACACGGAGAGTGGGGTACAGAGTACAACGGCTCCAGGGACCTGGGCAGAATAAGGATGACCAGCGAGGCGGCTGCCACCCCTGTGGAAGAGTTCACGATATCGGTCGTTCCCGGTGATCCCCGGCATGGTAAACTCGTAATCGAATGGGGCACATTCCGGTGGAGTGCACCCATCGAAGTGCAGTGAGAACTCATTCCGTCCGCAGACTATGCACCGGATTCATCAGCGCCGCTTTCAGCGACTGGTAGCTCACGGTAAGGATCGTGACCAGCAGGATGCCCGCGCTCGAGGCGCCAAAGATCCACCAGGAAAGCGGCGCATGATAGGCATAGTTGGCTATCCATTTATGCATCCCGTACCACGACAGCGGCACGGCGATAAGGATCGAAAGGACCGTCAGCCCCAGAAATTCTTTTGATAGCAGGCTCCAAAGGTTGAAGATCCCCGCGCCAAGGACCTTTCGGACGCCGATCTCTTTTGTCCGTTGTTCGGCGACAAAGGCAGCGAGTCCGAACAGACCGAGACAGGAGATGAAGATGGCGAGCCCGGTAAAGACGGCGGCGAGGTTGCCGATGCGTTCCGCCGCTGCGAATTTGGCGGCATATTCATCGTCGACGAACTTATAGATAAAGGGACTGGCAGGGTTGTATTTTTTAAAGATGGGCTCCATCCGCGCCAGGGCAGTGTGGGTCGCCATACCCGGTTTTATCCGAACGATGATGTCGCCCCCGATGTACCTTCCACCGACAAAGACGGCAGGCGCTATGGTGTCATAAGGAGAAGCGTTTATGATATCGGCCGCAACACCTACGACATGATATTGCTTGCCAAACAACTTCACGGGCAAGCCCAAAGGGTCTTTGACGCCCATGTCTTTGACGGCTTTGACATTCAGGATAACGGCGCTGCTATCGGTAGGGTAGTCACGGGAGAGATCACGACCGGAGACGATACGCCAACCGATGGTGTGGCCATAATCCGGGGTAATATCCACGTTGTTGAAGACAACGGCGATCTGTTCGGGTCGTTTACCGGGCCACTCCATCCCATTGACTTCCGCGAAATTGGTGACTTTCATATCGGATGCCGCGACATCGACGGCGACTCCATTTTGTATCAGCTCGGTGCGAAGGGCCTCATAATGGTCACGGATCTCTGGTGTATTCATCTCGATGTTGACAAGGCCTTCACGGGCATAACCCACGGGCCGGTCCTTCGTGTACAGGATCTGCCGGAAGACGATGATCGTGCCGATGACCAGGGTGAGCGAGACGGTAAATTGTAACACGACCAGCGCCTGACGCGGCAGCGACGCGAGGCGGCCGGCTTTGAAAGTTCCTTTCAGGACCCTGATGGGATTAAAGCTCGAGAGATAAAAGGCGGGATAGCTGCCTGCCAGGAGGCCCGTGAGCAGCGCAAAACCCAGAAGACCGAACCAAAAGAAAGGTGCGGTCCAGGGGATCTGCATATCTTTCGCGGATAGCTGGTTGAAAAAGGGTAGGACGAGTTGGACAATGAGCAGTGCAAATGCGACCGCGATAAGCGCAACGAGCACGGATTCGCCCAGGAACTGAACGATGAGCTGGCGGGTGAGGGATCCAATGGTCTTGCGAATGCCCACCTCCTTGGCACGTCGCTCGCTACGGGCCGTGGACAGGTTCATAAAGTTTATGCAGGCCAGGAAAAGGACGAAGGCTCCGATAATACCAAAAAGCCATACAAACCGGATGGGACCGCCATCCGGTTTGCCATTTTTAAATTCGCTCCACAGATGCGCCTTGTCGAGCGGATAGATAAAAGCGTCCTCATGGAGATCTTTGATGTGGGGACTCGGCACATGGCGAACCCGGGCAGTGGCCTGTTCGGCCGTAATGCCGGGCGCCAATTCCACATAGAGACTGGCGTTATGATCCTGCCAGTCGGTATTGGTGTTGAAGTAGCTGTTGACTTTGTTGTACCAGGGGAGGATGGCCTCGAGACCGTAGAACCTGTTATTCCGGGGCAGATCTTCATAGACACCGCCAACCCTGAACTCGACCTGATTGCCACCTTTCACGGTCCTGCCGATGGGGTCCGTATTTCCAAAAAGGGCGGTGGCGAGGGATTGGGAGATCAGGACGGTGGAAGGATCCTTTGCGGAGGCCACATCACCCTTGACAAAACGAAAACCGAACATCTGCGGCAGCTCCATCTGCGCCCAGACCACTCTGCCGGATACCACCTTTTCACCATAGCTCATAAGCGCTTCGAAACCGGAACCATCCGACATCGCAGTACGGGTGAAGAGGTCCGGATACTGGTTGCGAAACGCATCGCCCCAGGGTATGGGGGTGACGTCGCCGGTGCCATTCTGATCATTCAGATAGGAATAATGCATTGCGATGCCGATCCGCCGATATTCGGGGGCATAGTGATCGAAAGCGAGCTCGTCGGTGATCCAGAAGCCTATGAGAAGGGTGATCGCCATACCAGCGGCGAGACCGGCGATGTTGATGATCGAATGCACCCGGTGTTTCTGAAGATTGCGTAGGGCAATAGTGAGAAAGTTTCTGAACATGCCTTGGAGTTTGAAATGTAGCAGAAGGGCTGCCAAAAAGATACCATTTTTAAAAAATTTTAATAATCAATTAGTTACAATTTTCCATTGGGAGTAATTGTCCGGTTCCGCACACCTCCTGTTCTATATTTTGATCACGTTCAGGTTCATTGGCATATCCATTCATATCCACGGGATAGTTCTTCCTGATCCGCTTGTACATATAGAAGCTGTTCATGAAAAGAGAAAGAAGCAAGGCCCCCGCCCGCAATGTCCATAGTCCCCTCAGCATGCGCTTCAGCGCATAGGGTATCGAAAAGGCTCTTTTCCAGAGATTCCGGTGCGATAACAACAGCTCTTCGGGACTCATTCTTTTAGGCTTAAAGGCCACATTGTAGCCATTATAGAACTCCCAGCCTTTGTCCAGCATCCGATCCGCTTTTACCAGCTCATGATAGACCGGCGTTCCCCGAAAAGGGGTCATCACGCTGAGAAACGGTACATCGATGCCGATCTCCATGATCCTGTCCGCCATTTCCTCTATGCTTTCCCGGGTATCATGGTCGAACCCGGCGATAAATCCTGCCATCACGGCAATACCTCTTTTGTGGATCGCCGTTACCGCGGCTTTATAATGCTCGATCTTGTTCTGTCGTTTATGCGCATCCGCGAGACTTTCCTTGTCGAAGGACTCGATGCCCAGGAAGACGCCGATACAACCCGATTCCCGCATCAGGTCGAGCAGTTTATCGTCCTTGGCAATATCCAAACTCGCCTGGGTAAGCCACCATTTTTTCAAGGGCTTCAGTTCCGTAAGCAAGGCATGGATATACTTCCGGTTGATGGTAAGATTATCATCCCAGAACCAAACGACCTTCCGTTGCCACCAATGCGGAAAAGCGTCGTAGGCGGCATCCCGCACAACGTCTTCTACCGGCCTTAGCCGGAAACCCGGATTCAGCGTCGGCACTGTACAGAACGAACACGTGAAGGGACATCCCCTCGTCGCCTGGATCACTTTCCTGATAAAGAACTTATTGGATAACAGGTCGTACCGCGGTGTCGGCAGACCTTGCATGTCGCAGGGACGGCCGGCATAGACCCTTTTGAAAACGCCACACTCGAGGTCGCGCAACAGTTCTTTCCAGGCTGTCTCGGCCTCGCCCGTTACGATAGCGTCAAACTTGTCGAGCGATTCCTCGATGTTGAACGTAACATGTGGACCACCCGCCACCACCGTCTTTCCCCGCCGCCTGAATTCGCGGGCGAGTTCGAACGCCGCGGGCGCAAAGCCGCTGAAAAAAGAGAGCGCGATGAGGTCTGCCGTTGTATCGTAATCGATCCGGTCCACCTGCTGGTGAAATACCCGCACCGTATGCTTCCGGGGGGTGATGGCAGCAAGATGGATACCCGTGATCGGGGGCACGAAATCCTTTTCATGCCCGAACTCATAGCGCTTGATATACGCAATGATGATGTCTATTTTCATATTTAAAAGTACTTTGAATTTCAAAGTCTCTAGTCCCAAAAATAGGGGCGTACCCCCATATCTGAAAATTCACTTTGAAATACAAAGTAAATGCGCTGCCGCGATTCCTGCAAATTTATTTTTCCGAAGATCGTTTACTCTTCCTGCCTTTCGAATCGGCCACCTCCTTGTAAGCGGATAGCAACGCTTCCTGCACGATATGCCGCGGCACATGACCCAACTCGAACGTGGTCGCCCCCTTTTCGCCCCATTTGTTCGGGACAGGATAGATGGCCTTATTCATCCGGCAAAAGACGATCTGTTCCGCCGGCGTGAGAAAGATATTGGCCGTGTTGTCCTTCTCCAGGTAAGTGCTGAACATACGCCTCCCTGTTACCTTGAAACCTGCCCGGTCAAAGTGAGGGACCTGTTCCGTACCAGGAAAGGAGAGCGCCATTTCAGCAAATTGCCGGCCCGTGATCATAGCGAAGTAAAATACAAAAAAAATCGTGGCCTCGATTTTTTCGCTAAATTCCAGTGTGGCTTAACTTTAAATTGCCCCACCATGCGAAAATTTGCGATTTTCCTGCTGATCATTGGAGTGGCGATCGTGATCGCAGCCATTTTTGGCGTCGGTCACGATCAGGTGACCTATAGTATCAGTCCCGAATATTACACCAAGTACAAGTTCATCCAGTTCAACCTCGCGGACTCGGGCGCGGCGCAACACATGACACAACCACGCAGCGCCGTGGTCATGGTCGGCGTCAAAGCCTCCTGGTGGATGGGCGCGATAATCGGTGCCATACTCGGGCTGGTTGCTCTCCTGTTCCACAATGCGGATAGGATGTTCCAGTCCGCCATACAGGCCTTGGGGATAACCCTGCTGGTCGTTATGGTGAGCGCCGGTATCGGTTACCTGTATGGGCACGGCACGCTTTCAGTAAGAGGCGTCAGCTGGTGGATACCGCCAAATGTGACCGACCGGCCCGCTTTCATTACCGCGGGAACGATCCACAATGCCAGCTACGTTGGCGGCGCCATCGGACTCGTCGCCGGTATTATCTTTCTTTTGTTAAAAAAAGCCCGGCTCCGAAAACGCTCATGACCATTCAAAAGAAGCACGCTTATCGCATAGCCGTGATCATGTTCTTTTTTATCAACGGCTTTCTCTATGCTAACATCACCTCCCGCTTACCCGAGCTAAAAGCGCATTTCGGGGTATCAAACAGCGTCCTGGGAACCATGTTGTTTATGACGGCTATCGGTGCCCTGGTTGCCATGCCGCTTACCGGCTGGCTTTCCACGCGCTACAATAGCGGACAACTGGTGATCTACGCGGGGTTCTTTTTTTGTTGCGCCGTTCCAGGTATTGCCTTTTCCCCCAATATCTGGCTAGGCCGGATGACTTTTTTTATGACCGGCTTTTTCTCCGGCGCGATGGATATTACGATGAACGCGCAAGCCGTAATGGTGGAACGCATCTTTAAGAAGACCATCATGTCGTCGTTCCATGCGGCTTTCAGCATCGGCATGGCCATCGGAGCCGGAACAGGCGCCTTGTTTGCCGATTATCATTACCCGCTGCAAAGCCATCTCGTGTATATGGCGATCTTCAGCATCCTGGCGCTGGCTTCTGTCGTGCCGGCCCTCGCCCGGAATCAGGGCAGCCCGCCCGCTATTGAAAAAGGAACCACAGGTAAAAGGAGGATACCCCTTGGTATCTGGCTTCTCGCCATCGTAGGTTTTTGCGGGATGACGGGCGAGGGCTCGATGGTGGACTGGTCGGCCATCTATACCAACACGGTCGTCGGTAGTACCAAAGCTTTCAGCGCCTTGGCCGTAGGCGCTTTTGCCACTGCAATGACTATCGGCCGCCTGTTTGGCGACAGGTTGATCGATAAAGCCGGCAAACAAACTGTGTTATTTTGCAGCTGTTTTTCCGCCATTGCCGGGCTCGCTCTGGCGTTACTGGTAGTCTCGGCACCCGCTGCCATTGCCGGGTTCTTCCTGGTAGGGGCGGGGCTATCCAACGTGGTCCCGATGACCTACTCCATGGCCGGCAATATCAAAGGTGTCGAGCCGGCTGCGGGTATCGCCTTTGCAAGCACCATCGGGTACAGCGGTTTCTTCATAGGGCCGCCCGTGATCGGTTACCTCGGCGATGCCCTTGGCCTGCGGATCGGTCTTTGCTTTACATTGTTCCTGCTGTTGATCATGCTGGTGGTCATCCTGCTCATCACTCGCTACGCAAAGCCGGCGCCTATGCGGTCACGGTCAGCGGAAGTGTAACTAAAGGTCGGAGAAGGTGTAACCAGACGGTGTTCCGGGATCGGGATGCTCTCCGGGGCTGGACTGCCCGGATATTGGAAGAGCACGATACAACGATGCGCTTCAGGATGGTAAACCTGTACGATCGCGGAACCCGCTGGTTTGTGTGTGGTGTCCAGCACAATGACTTGTTGACCGGGCGAAAATTTCATGTAGTCAAGATACCCCTTTTCACTGCAGAAAATAGGGCGACTTATGAACAGCCTGTGCATAAAAAGCGCGAGTCTATCGGGGCGGCTTGTGGAAAAGGGTCAACCACGCGGCTTCACAGGGATCACCGGACGTCCAACGCGGCTGTACTGCATCATCGGCGATATACTGCGCTATTAAAATATACGCGCGAATAAATTTAACCACATAGTCCAGGTCCATATTGCCGGTCTCATCGCTCAGCTGGTGATAATGGTCCGTGATCCTGGCGTCCCACTCCTTGATTCCCAAGCTATAGGTAGGTGCGGGCACCCCCTTTTGGGCGAGAGAAAGATTATCGCTGCTTTTAAAAAGCCCCCAGGGCGTCGGATCATCCAGCACCGCAAAACCATACGCCGCACACGCCTTGTAGACCAACGAGTCTTCGCTTGTCCTGCCGAGGCCGAATAGACACACCGCGTTCGTTGTGTTATAGCCGGCATTGTCCACATTGAGATTGTACACCGAATGGTCCAGCGGTACTAATGGATGACGTGCGTAAAATTCGCTGCCGACAAGCCCCTCTTCCTCCGCCGTATAGCAAATAAAAAGCAGGGATCGCCTGGGTGGATGACGCGCAAAATAATGGGCTGCCGCTATCACGGCTGCCGTTCCGGTGGCGTTGTCCCGCGCACCGTTAAAGATGCTGTCCCACTTGCCATTTTCATATCTCAGCTGGTCCGAAACTCCCAGGTGATCGTAGTGCGAGCTCAATACGACATACTGATTACGCAAAACACTGTCCGTGCCGGGCACATAAGCCAATACATTTTTCAGTGGCACAGGACGCGTAAAAGATAAGCCAGCAGCAACTTGAGGATCGGCCCTTAAATAACGGGATGTCCTGCTGAACAGACAATTGAACGGCTGAAAATAGCCCTTGGCTCCCGGAACCGGACTTGCGCCCGCTCGCTTGAACTGCCTGGCGATATAACCGGCAGTCGTATCGATCTCCGGTGTGCCCACATGGCGGCCCCGCAACGCATCCGACGACAGATAGATCAGCGGAGCGAGAATGCTCTCCGGCGTCTCGGCCCGCGCGATCCGGAGCGTGTCCGCCAGCTGCGCCGTGGAGATAAAGTGGCCGGTTAAAAATAAGATAAGGAGCAAGGATCGCCTCATCGCTACAAGATAAGCAAATTTGAACAAAATTGAACCCGCTTTGAACGCCCCCGGCAGCATGCAAAGGCGACCTTAGAAGAAAAAATTCATGCTCCGCCTTTTCTTCCTGCTTCTGATAATGGGCACGCTCACCGCCCATAGCCAGTCTATCTGGAATACCCCCGCCGCCTGCCTGGGGCAAAAGCCGCCAACCGATACACCCCGGATCTTCGCCTTGCATCTCCTGACACAAAAAGACACCTTCGCGTTCGATCGCGTCGCCTTCTCAGCCGACGGCCGGGAATTCTATTATCCCACGAATACCACCTGGTTCGACGGAAAGAACAGTAAGATCCGGTATTTCCGATACGCCGGCAACACCTGGCAGGGACCATACGTTCTCGTTGAACACTATAATGCGCCTACCTTTTCGATGGATCAAAAAACCCTCTACCTGGAAGGCGCCTCGGGCGACACCCTCCATTCCATCATCTGGCAAATCGACCGCATCGGCGGGAACGGGTGGTCTCACCCAAAAGCCTACCTCCGCGAACCCTTTGGTCTCTATATGTTCACACCCACAAAAAGCGGCGTCTGCTATATCGGCACCAACGGCCATCCGGGTAAGAGAAGAGACTTCAGTGATTACGATATCTGCACCCTGACGATCACGGGAAACGACACCACCGTCAAAGACCTCGGCGCGCCCATCAATACCCCCGGTTTCAACGGCGACTTTTATATCGCCCCCGATGAATCCTATATGATCGTCAGCGCCAACGAAACAATAGACTTCCACTGCGAGCTCTACATCAGCTTCCGCCGCAAAGATCACACGTGGACCCAACCGGTGAGCCTCGGTCCGCTGATCAACAATGGTGCCGCCCATCGCTGGGGTGAATACGTCACTCCCGACGGGAAATACCTCTTCTATTCCTATGGCACCAGCCCAAAAGATTGTCATATCTACTGGCTACGATTCGATCACCTGCTAGAAAAGCTGCGACGGGAGAATCTTTAGTATATTTAGTCATGAAACGTTTGCTTCCCCTCGTCGTCCTCTGCGCGGTCTTCTCCTGCCAGACCCCGCAAAAGAAATTACCCCGCATCGCCATCGCCGGCCTGGGAATCGAATCGAGCACTTTTTCGCCGGCCCTCACCGATGAAGCGGCTTTCCACGCCAAATATGATACAGCGGTGTTCTCCGTCTACCCATTCATGGCGGCGGATTCCCCGATAAGACAACAGGCAACCTGGATACCGACCATCGTCGGTCATTCGCTGCCGGGCGGCGCGGTCACGCGGGAAGCCTATGAGTCGCTGGTAAACAAAACCCTCGACTCGTTGAAAAAATACCTGCCCTACGACGGACTTTATTTCGATATCCACGGCGCCATGAGCGTCGTCGGCCTCGATGACCCCGAAGGAGATTTTATCAAGCGTATCCGGAAAGCAGTCGGGAAAGGCACCATCATCTCCACCTCCATGGATCTTCATGGCAATGTCTCGATGGACCTGGCGGCCAACACGGATCTGATCACCGACTATCGGCTGGCCCCACACGAAGATGCGATGCAGACCAAAGAGCGCGCAGTGACCGACCTGCTGGACCGGCTGCAAAGCGGAAAGGGAAAACCCGCCTATAAAGCCTGGATTCCTATCCCTGTGCTGCTGCCCGGCGAAAAGACCAGCACCCGGATCGAACCGGCTAAAAGTGTTTTCAAGGCCATCGATCCTACCCTGGCTCAACCCGGTATCATCGATGGTGGTATCTGGGTGGGCTATCCCTGGGCCGATGAACCGCGTAACCATGCGGTCGTCCTGGTCACCGGCGACGACAAACAAAAAGTAACGGCCGCGGCCGAAAAGCTCGCGCGTAGTTTTTGGGCTGCCCGCAATGGTTATGCCTTCGTCGCGACGACCAAACCCTGGAAAGAAGCCCTGGATAGCGCGCTGGCCAGCAAACAACATCCTTTTTTCATCAGCGATATGGGCGATAATCCTACCGCAGGCGGCGCAGGGGACGTTACCTGGACGCTTAATCAGCTGCTCGCTAACCCGAAATTTACATTCCCCGGCGGTCCCTCGCTGATCTATGCTTCCATCCCAGGTCCGGAGTTGATCCAGCAGGCCATCGCGGCGGGCGTGGGCGGAAAAGTAGATGGCTATGCCGGTGCCAAGGTCGACAGCCGCTTTTCGCCGCCGGCCCATATAAAAGGAACGGTCGAATCCATCGTCTACGGCGATAAAGACGCTGAAGTGGAATCCGTGATAAAGATCGGAAGCCTCCATATCATCGTAACGAAAAAACGCAAACCGTATCACAAAGAGATCGACTTCACCAGGCTTGGATTAAAACCACGAAAAACGGATCTCATCGTCGTCAAGATCGGTTACCTCGAACCCGAGCTCTATGCCATGCGTGCAGGCTGGATCATGGCCCTGACGCCCGGCGGCGTCGACCAGGATATCGAACATCTCACGTATAAACGCATCCAGCGTCCCATGTTCCCGTTCGATAGAACGATGCCCGACCCGGATCTCTCTGCACGCCTGGTGCCGTCATCCGATAGTTTGCCCTGAGGCCGCTTTCTTCCTATTTTTGTGCTATGATGGCTGAGAACGACAGGAAATTTTTACTGGAAGCGATCGCACTGGCGAAAGAAGGGGTCGAAAAGGGTGCCGGCGGTCCGTTTGGTTGTGTGATCGTCAAAGACGGCATGATCGTCGGAAAAGGACACAACCAGGTGACCTCCACCAATGATCCCACCGCCCACGCCGAAGTGATGGCCATCCGCGATGCCTGCGCTAAACTGGGTGCCTACCAGCTTACGGGCTGCGATCTCTATACCTCCTGCGAACCCTGCCCCATGTGTCTCGGGGCTATCTATTGGGCCCGCCCCCGCCGCGTAATCTACGCCTGTACCCGTGATGATGCCGCCAATGCCGGCTTCGACGATGCGGTGATCTACCGGGAGATCAATATTCCGGTCGACAAAAGAAAGATCCCCTTCGACCAACAATATCTTTCCGAGGCCGTAGCCTTGTTCGATCTCTGGAAGATCAAGGGTGATAAACGACTGTATTAGCTCCTGACGCACTAACTTAGCAGCATGAGACCCGTAATCTTCCTCCTCGTTCTAAGCATCGCCACCGTAACCGCATTCGCTCAGCCCGAACTCGAACCCTGGGGGAATCTCACGGGCATCCGTATCGATGGTCAGCTCATGCCATTCGAAACAAGCTTGCGGCTTGCCGAAGCAAACGGCAACACAGTTGCGACCGCTAAAGAAAAGCAAAACCCCCGCTATACCCGCCAGGGAAATGCACAGATCGTCTATACCCATCTCGACAGTCTCTATTTCGTGGAAAAAGTCGAAGCACCCGGCAAGGGTGCGGCCCGGATCACCATCACCTGCACGGCGCATGCCGATATCCATGATCAAAACGTCTTTTTCAGCATAGTACGATCGAAACGACAGGTATTGAAGATCGCCTCTTCCGGGCGCGCTCAGGAAACAATGGAAGGAACCAACCTCCGCACGGATATCCCGATCGCAACAGGCGACCTCGGGAAGGGTGACTCGTCCCAACTCACGCTCACCATCACCGTCAGCGGCACCATCGATCGCCAGCCTGTCCACCTGTCACTCAATACCGCGGAACCCGGCCGGCCCTTCGATGGCATCGGTGGTAATTTTCGCATCCAAAACACCAAAACGGATCCCCAGGTGATCGCTTATTGCCTGGATCATCTTCGGGTAACCTGGGGTAGGGTAGAGCTGCCCTGGCGTTTCTGGCAGCCGGTAAAAGACAGCGATCCCCTGGACTCTGCACTGGCCGGCAAACTGCATCCAGCCGTTCAGCGCGCCGTTTATATGGCCGGTACACTGGCCGAAAGAAAGATCCCGGTGATCGTCTCCGCCTGGTTCCCGCCCGAATGGGCCGTGGAAGGTCCACTGCGGATGCGACCCGGCGCCGACCATATCTGGGGCAACGCCCTGAATCATGCCAACACGGATGCCATTTACAAATCGATCGCCGACTATATCGTTTATCTAAAACAGCAATTCCAGGTCGACGTACGCTATTTCTCGTTCAACGAATCGGACCTCGGCATCAATGTCCGGCAAACCGCCCTCGAACACGATGAACTGATCAAAGGCCTCGGCGCCTATTTTGCCTCTCGCGGCCTGAATACACGCGTCCTGCTCGGCGATAACTCGGATGCGACCACCTGGGCGTTTATAGGTCCAGCCATGAACGATCCCGCCGCCCGTCCTTATATCTCGATGATCTCCTTCCACTCGTGGCGGGGCTTCGACACCGCTACGCTGCAAAAATGGGCCGATGCCGCGAGCGAATTGCATGTACCGGTGATCGTAGGTGAAGGCAGCATCGACGCCGCCGCCTGGAATTACCCGGAAATCTTCCAGGAACCGTCGTATGCCTTGAAAGAGATCAGCCTCTATACGCGGCTGTTAGCTATCTGTCAGCCGCTAAGCATCCTGCAGTGGCAATTGACCTCCGACTATTCCTTATTGGCGGGCGGAGGTATCTTCGGCGATACCAGCGCATTACACCCGACCCAACGTTTCTATAATCTTAAACAGCTGGGGATGACACCGCCAGGCCTCTTCGCGATGCCCATCAGTGCCAGCCGGCCGGACATTGCTGTCGCCGCCATGGGCGATAATAAAAAACAAAGCTACGCGATCCATATTGTCAACAACGGCGCTACCCGCCAAATAACGTTGACCGGTCTGCCTGCCGGTGTCCGGCTCCTCCGGCGCTATACGACCAGCAAGACGCAGGGAGCCGAGGAGGGTGCATCCGTGCACGTTTCGGGAGGACAGGCTACCTTTACCGTCGAAGGCCAAAGTTTTGTCACCCTGTTAAATCCATAAGGCTGCAATGGCCGCAAGCAATGCCGGCAGCATGATGACCACCCCTAATTTAAGAAACGCAAGGGCACTAACAGTCTGACCCTCCCGGCGTAACGCTACCAACCACAGGATGGTGGCCAGCGAACCGGTAACAGAGAGATTTGGGCCGAGATCCACACCGATCAACACGGCGCTGCGCACTACCTCCGGTACGTGTGCCGCCTGTACGGCATCGGCTGCAAGAAGCCCGGAAGGGAGATTATTCATCAGGTTACTGAGCAGCGCAATGCCGATCCCGCTTCCCCAGGCCGCTCCGGCAACGCCACGCGCCGTCGCCTGCTGAAGCAGCTGCGCAAGCACCCGGATCAGCCCCGTTTTATTCAAGGCTTCGACAAGGATAAAAAGCCCGGCCACCAGTGGCAACACGGCCCATGAGACCCCTTTGATGATCGTTAGAGGTGTTTTTCTGGCTCGGAACAACACGAATCCCGAGGTCAGAACACCCGTGATCGCCGTGGGCAAACCCAGCGGAATATTCCAGGCCGAGGAAGCCAGTAACACCACGGCGGTAAGGACGATCCCCCACGCCGCGCTCCTGCCGGTGGAGGAGAGCTCCGGCAATGCGATCTTTTCCTCCAACGGTGTCTCCAACTCCCCTTTTTGCGTCCGGTACAATAACACATAGGTCAATCCTATCGACAATAGGGAGGCGAGCAGGTACCGCGGCAACCAATGCAACAGGGGTGGGAGCGAAGCCCCATAGATCACCAGGTTGGCAGGGTTGGAAATAGGGAGTACAAACGACGCCGCATTGGCTATAAAGGCACAGATCAATAAATAAGGCAAAGGTTTGGTGACCTTGGCTGCCCTCACCGCTGCGGCTACGGCCGGCGTCAGCACCACCGCGGTGGCGTCGTTCGAAAGAAACGCCGTCACGACGATCCCTACCAGATAGGTCAACGCAAAAAGCCTTTTGGCCGACCCACGGGCAAGCAGCACCGCCTTGGCTGCCAGCCAATCGAAGAGCCGCTCCTCACGGGCTACCTCCGCCAGCAACATCATTCCAAATAAAAAGAGATAGACATCCGTTCCTTTACGTATACCCGCCCAGGCATCCGCGGGGCTGATCAATTGCAGCAGGACCAATAGAAGGGCTCCCGCAACCGCCCATACGGCCTCGGTGATCTTAAAGGGACGAAGGATAACGCCTGCAATAGAAAGTACGGATATGAGCCAAATGAAAACGGATTCAGACATGGATAAAGCCCTTTGGTTTACAATTCGATCCACACCGGAGCATGATCGCTGGATTTTTCCCAGCCCCGCACGTCACGGTTGACCCCGCCGGCCTTGAGGCGCTTGCTCACCGTCGGGCTTAAAAGAAAATGGTCGATGCGTAAACCTGCGTCACGGCCATAAGCATTTCGAAAATAATCCCAGAAGGTATAGATCTTTTCGGTGGGATAAAGCGTCCGGATCGCGTCGGTCCAGCCCTGCGCCACAAGCGCGTGGAATGCGGCCCGCACTTCCGGCCGGAATAAGGCATCCTCAACCCATTTCTCGGGTTTGTATACATCCATATCCGTAGGCATCACATTGTAATCGCCGGTAAGTACCACGGGTCGCCCGGAAGCCAGCAGGCCGGCGGCATGCGCCGTAAGCCGTTCGAACCAGCGAAGCTTATAATCGAATTTCGGCCCGGGCGCCGGATTGCCATTGGGCAGATATAGACAGCCGACGACGATCCCGTCGACTTCCGCCTCGATATAACGGCTGTGGATATCCTCCGGGTCGCCCGGCAGCCCCCGGCGAACTTCGATCGGCTCACCGGATCGTGCAAGGATACCTACCCCATTCCAGCTCTTTTGCCCATGCCAAAGCGCATGGTATCCTGCGTCCCTGATCGCCTGTTCGGGGAATTTTTCCTGCGGAGCCTTGAGTTCCTGCAGACACACGATATCGGGCGAGGTCTCGCCAAGCCAGCGCAGCAACACCGGCAGACGTCCATTGACGCCGTTGACATTATAGGTGGCTATTCTCATAGCTTTTTGCTGCAAGATACTATCTCGGCTGTTATTATGATTCTTGGCTGTTGTTATTAGATACGTAAATTGTGTTCTATGCGTAGAGGCGGTTTTCTCAATTTGATCCTGATCTTCCTGGCGGTAACCCTCCTGCTCGATTGGTACGTGTTCAGCGGCCTGAAGACCCTCACCACCGGCTGGCGATCGGATCGCTGGCGGCTGCTGGTTCGCTGGGGTTATCTCATCGTCTCCCTGGGCCTCACCGTGACCTTTGTCGCCGGCCTGGGCAGCTTCCGGACCGCTCAGGGCATGACCCCCTTCCACGAATGGGTGCTTAGCCTTTTCCTCGCCCTGCTGATCACCAAGATCTTTTTTTGCCTGGTGCTTTTCCTCGGCGATATCGGCCGGTTCTTTTATGGCCTGGTCCATGCGCTCACCACCCGGCGCCCGGGCACAACATCCGGGGAACCCTTCTTCCCGGCCCGCAGACGTTTCATCAGCGAAGCAGCCGTCCTCATCGCCGCCATCCCATTCACCGGGTTCCTCTATGCCATGCTCAAGGGGAAATACGACTATCGCCTCCACAAAACCACCCTCTTCTTCGATGACCTGCCGCCGGCATTCGATGGATTTACCATCACCCAGCTCTCCGATATCCATTCCGGCAGCTTCGACAATGTCCATGCCGTACAAAAAGGCATCGACCTGGCCAGGGCACAGCACAGCGATCTCTTCGTCTTCACCGGCGACCTGGTCAACAACGTGGCATGGGAGATCGAACCTTACCTCGATCGCTTCGGTGCGATCAAGGCGCCCTATGGACAGTTCTCGATCCTCGGCAATCACGACTATGGGGATTATATTCAGTGGGATAGCGAAAAAGAAAAGGCAGATAACCTCCAACGCCTGAAAGAACATCATAAAACGCTGGGCTACCGCCTGCTGCTCGATGAACATGTCCTCCTCGAAAAAGACGGTCAGCAGCTGGCGCTCATCGGTGTACAGAACTGGGGCAGGGGATTCATCCAGATCGGGGACCTTGACAAAGCCTTAAAAGGACTCGACCCGGAAATCTTCAAGATCTGCCTGTCACATGATCCGACCCATTGGGAAGAAAAGATCCGGTTTCATCCTGCCACGATACACCTCACGCTATCCGGACATACGCATGGAGCGCAATTGGGCGTGGAATCGGATAAATTCCGTTGGAGCCCGGTGCAATACCGGTACCTCGACTGGGCAGGGTTGGCCAATGAAAAAGATCGGTATCTTTATGTGAATCGTGGCTTCGGCTTCCTGGCCTTTTCTGGGCGCTTAGGCATTTGGCCGGAGATCACGGTGATCACGTTGAAAAAGCGAGTTTAACCCCTATCAAATGAAATATCTGAACCTTACTATTCTGCTAATGGGTTCCATGCTGCATACACTGGCCCAACAAGATAGCGATGCGGTACAGCGATTTATTCAAAAGAAATGCAGTATCGTCCGTGCCTCGCTTCCATTAGACAAAAACACTGTATTGGGCTATCCGGTGCTTTTTGATACCATCCGCGTCATCGACTATAGACACGATACCTCTAGGCTAGGCATTGTAGGCACAGAACCCAAATTTCAGGAGGATATTCGTTTTCATCTTCCGGTGGCCGCACAGGTATCTGCCTATCTCAATGCCGGTTATACCTATCCGAAAGGTGGGTACCATCTCCTGGTTATAATCAAAAATCTTTGGGTCTCCAATAGATCGGATCACCGCTCGGAATGGAGCAATAAATCGGCGTGGGATGTTTCTTTCCGATTCGAAGCCTATGCACAAGTACACGGCGGATATGTCCCAATCACCTACCTGGACACTGTGGTGATCGGTACTGGTGAGACTGCGGCCTATGCGACGAGGCGTGTAGTGCCCGGCCTGATCTCTCTATTCATGGATAAACTGGCCTCCCATGATCTGGATGTCGATGTAATAGCCAAACGAACGGTAACTTATGAACAGATCGACTCTTTTTGCCGGGTGCGATTTAACTATGCCATGGATACAGCCACCGTTCTCGCCAAAGGTGTGTATACCAGCGTAGACGAATTCAGAAGCAATCGGCCCTCAGTTACCCAGTATGAGCTATCGAAAGATAAGGGCTCGGACCTTACATTGAGCGTACCGGATGGGAGTGGACATTTTGTTTATACGCACACGGCCTGGGGATTCTGCGACGGCACTCAGGCTTTCGTGATGATGGATGGAAATCTGTTCCCGGTCCTGCGTGTTCATCATCAGTTTTATGTATTGGGATCCAATGAATATCGTAGTCATAAGGTGTGGGTGCCCTTTTTTACCCCGCTGGGACCGGCGGCGAGTATGGCGGGTATTACAGCGGTGAGTGAAAATATCTCCAGGACACTGCGGCTTTTTCGGCTCGATGCTAGTTCCGGCGACGTAACCGAATAATTACCGGTCTTATACGTTCTCCAATCCATATTGTTTCAGCACTTCCGGTGGTACGCCTTCCCATTTCCCCGGGCTATTGCCTTTATAGCCCAGGTCTTCGATCCCCATCTTGCTGGTAAAAAAGCCTATCGCCGTGAGGTCCCTGATCTTGTTGAAAAAGACCACCCCCTGCTGCATCCCGGGCCTGGCCTTCATCGGATAGGCGATCTCGTTGAGCAGGACAACCCGTTGATCGGGCGTACTGCCGATAAAATCTTTGCCAAAGCGGTTCAGACATTGGATGTCCAGCCAACGCAAGCCCCCGCGCATCGGCAGCTGATGTATCGGCTCGTCCTTGACGATGAATTCGATAAAGGCCGGAACACCTGCATCCGTGGCGCTGCCGCTCTTGGCATCGCGCGGCAGGATGAGATCGGCGATCAGCGTGATCGTAGCCATTTCATGCGCATCGAAAAAGTGGGCCGCGGCCAGTTCCTTATCCCGGGCGATCTCGAATTCTTGCCGCCCCATGGTGTCGGCGGCTACCTGAGACGCATCGGCAAGCGGCGCCGGTTTGGTCTGGCATCCTTCCAGCAGCGACCCTGCGGAAAGGGTGCCGATGCCCAGTAATCGCAAGCTATCTCTTCTGTTCATACGATCAAATGTTTAATTGTTTCCGTTGCTGGATCAGGTATTCGGTGGTGCGCATCGACAAGGCCAGGATGGTCAGGGTAGGGTTCTTCTCAGACTGTTGTGTGAATACCGACCCATCGGTAACAAAGAGGTTTTTGCAGTCATGCGCCTGCCCCCACTGGTTGAGCGGCGCTTTTTTGGGGTCATCGCCCATCCGCACCGTGCCTACCTCATGGATGCCTTTGCCCGGCTTGTCCAGTCCATAGTTGGTCTCCGGACCAGCAGGCGGCACCAGCGAGATACCGCCCATCGCTTTGACGATGGCCATCGAAGTCTCCTGCATATGCTTAGCCTGGTTGATCTCGTCTGACGTCCATTTATACCGGAAACGCAGGACCGGGATACCGTATTTGTCGACCACGCCGGGATCGATCTCGCAATAGTTGTCTTCCCGCGCAGTAGCCGTTCCATGACAGCCTACACCTGCCATGGTGCCATAGAACCGGCGATAATCCTCTTTTAACGAAAACCCATAACCGCCGCCATCCTTTGGCTTTCCATCGGGTCCGGGTAGATACCCGTTGAGATACGGGACGATCTGCCCTTCGAATCCAAAATAACCCCCATAGCTGGGCATCCACATGCCGCCAAAGACTTCGAGGTGATACCCCCGCGGAAAATCCAGTTTCTTATTGTCAAGCCACCAGGGGGCATAGAGATGCAGACTGCCCACTCCATCCTCATTGAACCGCGGTCTTCCCAACAACTGCGGCAGCATGGCCGCGCCACCGCCCTGCGTACTGTCATGCAGATATTTGCCCACGGCGTTACTGCCATTGGCCAGTCCATTCGGGTGAAAGGATGACTTTGAATTCAGTAATATCCGTGCGGACTCGCAGGTACTCGCAGCCAGGATCACGACCTTGGCCTTTACCCGGTATTCCTGCATGTCGTCTTTGTCGATATAGGAGACGCCCGTAGCCAACCCGTTCGCATCGGTGAGAATTTCCCGCACCACGGCGCCCGTCTTCACCGTGAGATTGCCGGTCTTGATGGCCGGGATCACCAGGCAGGAAGACGAAGAGAAATCGCCATAGATCTTGCAGCTGCGGTTGCACTGTCCACAAAAAAAGCAGGCCTGCCTGTCCGTATTACCCGGCAACGGTGCCGTCATCACGGCGCCACGTCCCGGGATCACGGGAATGCCCAATCCTTTGGCCGCCTTTTTGACGAACAGCTCGTTGAGCCGTGGTTTGGGCGGCGGCAGAAAGATGCCGTCGGGGTCATTCTCCAGGCCTTCCATAGAACCATATACGCCGATGAGCTTGTCCACGCGATCGTAATAAGACTTGATCTCCTCATAGGCGACCGGCCAGTCGTCGCCGACGCCATAACTGGTGCGGCATTTGAAATCCTTAGGACCCATCCTCAAGGCGATACGTGCCCAGTGGTTGGTTCGCCCGCCAAGCATCCTGGCCCGAAACCACTGAAATTCCGATCCGTCTTTTTGCGTATACGGCTCCCCGTCGATCTGCCAGCCGCCATATGCTGCATCGAAATCCCCCAACGCCCGCGTGGCATTGCCACCCCTGCGGGGACTTTGATACGACCATTTCAACTGCTGCGAGTCCCTGGCCGGATCAAAGAAGGGGCCCGCTTCGAGCATCAACGCTTTGATGCCTGCATTCGCCAGTACGTAACCGGCCATGCCGCCACCGGCTCCCGAGCCGATGATGACCACATCATACACGGTTGAAGATTGTATTAGCTGCATAGTCCGGCTTTTTCTACGAGTTTTTTAGTGGCGGTGGTTCCGGCATAATCATCCAGGTACTTCGCGTCTTTCGTATACATTTTGAACAAACCGCCTTCATACTCGACACTCACCCATCCAGTGAAATTAGACTCCCTGATGATCCTGAACATACGACAGAAATCCGTCTCCTGGTCATTGCCCTCCGCATCGAATACATGGGTTTTCGCATGAACGCCTTTAGCGTACGGCATTAATTCGGCAATCCCTTTATAACGGTCATACTCTTCGAGACATTTGGTCTTCATATACCCGGCGATATCCTGCGTCTCCGGCTTGGTCCGGTTCACACAGAAATTCCCGAAATCGGCGAGCGTACCGCCATGCGGACTGTTCAGCTGCTTCATCACACCGGCAAGCCAGGCACCGTTACAGGAGATGCCCACATGATTCTCGACGATCACATCCACATTGCCATGCTGTCTTCCGTAGTCGATCAGCCTGCCAAGGCTGTCGACCGCGGCGGTCGCCACGGCCTCTGGCGCCCCTTCCCCTTCTACATTTACCCGGATCATCGGACAACCCAATACCGCCGCCGCGTCGATCCATTTGTAATGGTTCTCTACCGCCTTGAGCCTGCTGGCCTCGTTGAGATCACCCAGGACGCCCTCTCCATCCACCATGATCCGCAGATTATAGCTGCCGGCGTCTACCGCCCGCTTCTTCAGCTCGTTCAGCCAGGTGGCATCGTGCGCCTTGTCGGAAAAAAACATGGAACAATAGTCCAGACCCGTTATCCCCAGCTCTTTTGATTTCGCCGGAAAGTCCAGCGGATCGAGCTGCTTCGTCCAGAACTGGCTGGCAAATGAAAATTGTGAAACCGCGATCTTGAAGAATAGATCGCTTCGATCGGCAAGCAGTCGCTCGGGTAGGGACCCCGCGATCGCGATCCCCGCCGCACCCATCGCGGCCTGACGGATAAAGCCTCTCCTGTTCGCTGTCATGGCAAGAAGTTTAGGAAGATCGTTATTTAGTAAAAATTACTAGATGAAGATAAGTCTATTTAGTAGAACTTACCAAATAAAGTTTGCTACTTTTGCTACATGAAGAACGAAGCCGAGTTTCGCGATTTCCTGCTCAATGGTCATTTGTATTATGTACCCCACGTCTCCATCGACTGCGCCATCTTCGGTTATCACGATCAACAGCTTAAATTGCTGCTGATCCGCAATCGGTTCGTCAATGGCTGGTGTCTTCCCGGCGGCTATATCCTTCGGACAGAGACCCTTGGACAGGCCGCTTCGCGGATCGTCCGCGAACGCACCGGCGTCGATAATCTCTTCCTGCAGCAGTTTAAAACCTTCGGCGATCCGGATCGTGCCCAGATCAGCAAATTTGACGAGGCGAGGTGGTTCGAGCTCACTGGCCTGCGTGACGGCAAAAAGAGCTGGCTCATCGATCAGACCATTTCGGTAGGCTTCTATGCGATCACCGATTTCTCCAAAACCGTGCTGCACACCGATTTTATCAGTGCCGAAACCGCCTGGTTCGATATCGACCGCCTGCCCCGGTTGGAATTCGATCACGACGCGATGGTCAAAGAAGCTATGCATACATTGAGACTTCAGCTATATCACTATCCCATTGGCTACAACCTGCTGCCCGCGAAATTCACCCTTACCGAGATCCGTGCCCTGTACGAGACCCTGCTGGGAAAAAAATTGGATGTAAGCAATTTCCCCAAAAAGCTAATCGCCCTCGGCTTGCTGAATAAACTGTCCGAAAAACGCAGTATCGGCGCTCACCGGAGCCCCCATCTCTATTCTTTTAATAAGACCCGGTACAACCAGGCCCTTAAAGAAGGTATCGTATTGAGTTAAAATAGTACTATGTCGGAACCGCTCGCACCCTTATATTTGGCCTCCTAATCGCCAATTATGAAACTTTGCTTCCTTGCACTCATCGTCCCCCTACTGACCTATGCCGCTCCTAAACCCAAGACATACGAGCTGAGGTCCCCCAATAGCACCATCGTCGTCCACATCGTCGTGGATGAACACGTCCACTGGTCCGTCGACCATAAAGGTCAGCCGGTGATCATTCCCTCGGAGATCAACCTGCAGTTGCAAGACGGCGAGATCCTCGGCGAACAGCCCAAAATCCTGGGCTCGGCAACCGAAAACGTGAATACCACGATCACGCCCATCAACTACAAAAAGTCGACTATAAAGGATCAATACACCCAGCTCACCCTTAAATGCCAGGGCGACTACAGCATCGTCTTCCGCGCCTACGACGACGCAGTGGCCTACCGTTTCGTGACGAGTAAAAAAGGCGAACTCATCGTAAAGAACGAAGAAGCGAATTTCAATTTCGCGAACGACGACAAGGCCTTCATCCCTATTCAAAGGGACCTCCGCACTGGCAAGAATTTCAATTCCTCCTTCGAAGCGCTTTATCACGAGATCTATCTTTCTCAGTTCCCAAAAGATTCGCTGGCCTTCCTGCCCCTGCTGGTCGACATCGGTGATAATAAAAAAGTCGCCGTACTGGAAGCCGATCTCGATGACTATCCCGGCATGTATCTGCATCTCAGCGCTTCCGGGAAAGGCCTCAGCGGAGTCTACGCTCCCTATCCGCTAAGCGCGCAATTGCACAGCATCAATTATATCCCCGATAGCCGCGCCGACTATATTGCGAAAACCACCGGTATGCGGAATTTCCCCTGGCGTGTCATCGTCATCAGCGAACAGGACAAAGACCTGCTCGACCAGGACATCATCCAGAAACTGGCGGCATCGCCTAAGCTCAGCGACATAAGCTGGATCAAACCCGGACAGGTGGCCTGGGATTGGTGGAATAATTGGAACGTTTCCCACGTCGATTTCAAAGCGGGTATCAATACCCCCACATACAAATATTACATCGATTTCGCCGCCGCTAATCACCTGGCTTATATCATCATGGACGAAGGCTGGTCGAACGACCTCGACCTGATGAAGATCTCGCCCAGGATAAACCTGCAGGAGATCATCGACTATGGCAAGTCAAAGGGTGTGGGCGTCATCCTTTGGGCGACATGGTACGCCGTTACCCATCAAATGGATACGGCTTTCCCGTTCTATGCCAACATGGGCGTCAAAGGATTCAAGATCGACTTCATCGACCGTGACGACCAGATTGCGATCGCTTCGAACTATGCGATCGCGAAAAAAGCCGCGGAGAACAAGCTGATGGTAGATTACCACGGCACTTCCAAACCCACCGGCTTGCAACGCACCTGGCCCAATGTCATCGGCTACGAAGGCGTCAAAGGACTGGAGAATTTTAAATGGGCCGATGAGGACCAGCCCCGATACGTGGTGACCATTCCCTTTATCCGCATGATGGCGGGTCCCATGGATTATACACCGGGCGCCATGCGCAATGCTACGCAGGCTGCCTTCCGCCCGATCAACGACAATCCCATGAGCAAGGGAACACGTTGTGCGCAGCTGGCCGAATACGTGGTATTCGAAGCGCCGCTACAGATGCTGGCCGATAACCCTACCATCTATATGCGGGAACAGGAGTGCACCGATTTCATCACCAGCATACCCACCACCTTCGACGAGACCGTTGCCCTCGATGGAAAGGTAGGCGAATATCTCGCCCTGGCGCGGCGGAAAGGCGATACCTGGTTTGTGGCCGCTATGACGAATTGGACGCCGCGGTCCCTCACCATCGATTGTTCCTTTTTGCCCGCGGGCGAATACGAGGCAGTAGTTTTCAAGGATGGTTTGAATGCCGATCGCGATGCCACGGACTATAAAAAAGAGACCATCCGGTTCAAGTCCGGCGATAAATTGCCGATACAGTTGTATGGTGGCGGCGGCTGGGTGGCTCGCATTCATAAACTATGAACATGAACCGTACGTTGTCGCCTTATTCTAAAGGATCGTTACAATTGAAAAATCACCTGGTCATGGCACCCATGACCAGGAGCCGGGCGATAGACAATCTGCCCAATGCTTTGATGGCCGAATATTATACGCAACGCAACGGCGCGGGGTTGGTCATCACGGAAGGCACCGCCCCCTCGCCGGATGGATTGGGCTACCCGCGCATCCCCGGTATCTACTCGGCGGAACAAATAGCGGGCTGGAAGAAAACTACCGCCGGCATCCGGGCCGGCGACAGCAAGTCGTTTTTACAGTTGATGCACACCGGTAGGATCGGCCATCCCGATAATCTTCCTGAAGGTGCAACGGTGGTCGGGCCTTCGGCTATCAGAGCAGCCGGTCAGATCTATACGGATAGGTCGGGGATGCAGGAATTCCCCGTACCCAGGGCCCTGACCACGCAGGAGGTCGGCCAGTTGATCGATGTCCATGTAAAAGCAGCCCGAAACGCAATTGACGCTGGTTTCGATGGCGTCGAACTACATGGCGCCAATGGCTATCTCATCGAGCAATTCCTGAACCCGAACAGCAATAGCCGCACCGATGAATACGGGGGCAGCATGGAACGACGCGCGCGGCTGGCGGTCGAGACGGCTGGACGGATCGCCGAAGCCATCGGAGCCGGAAAATTGGGCATTCGTTTCTCTCCGTTCAATACATTCAACGATCAGCAACCCTATCCCGAGAGCGAAGTACATGCGATGTATCATTATCTCGCACAGGAAATGGACAAGCTCGGGCTGGCCTATTTGCATCTCGCGGTATCACCGAAGATCCCGCAAAAGACCCTGCATGTGATCCGGCAATCCTTCCATGGGACCATCATCCAATGCAGCGGCCTTATCCCTGAAACGGCGGAAGCCGCCCTACATGGCAGCTTCGCCGATCTGGTCGCATTCGGAAAACTATATCTGGCTAACCCCGATCTTGATAAACGCATCGCGGCGCGTAGCGCCCTGAATCAGCCGGATCTAAAGACGTTTTATACGGCAGGAGCAAAAGGCTATACCGATTATGAGCTATTACAGAAAACGCGGTAGCGTTTTCGTCCGAAGGACTGACATTAATTCTCCAAGCCTAAAAGGTCATTGCTCTGTTTCAGCGACTGCGCCGACTCCCGCATCAGCCGATGGAACCGTTCATCGGTGGTTTCCTGCCCTGGCAGGACACCCGTGTGCACCGGCAAATTGTCCGATGCTTCCACCGGTGCTGTCGGCCGGGGTAGCGGTTGGTCGAGGCCTTCGTTTCCCTCGAAATAATAAGTGGTGGCAATGAATTTTTTGACATGCTCGCGTGATTCCCGCGGCAGATAGCTCTGCAGGGCCCAGAAATTACGGCTATGCGATTTGTGGATCGCCCGGTATACCGGTCTGGGGCCACCATTATAAGCAGCGAGCACAAGCAGCCAGTCGCCGAACTCCCGGTGCAGATCCCGCAAATATTTGGCCGCCGCATTGGTGCTTTTATAAAAGTTGACCCGGTCATCGTGACGCCGGCTGACCTTCAAACCCAACACATGAGCGGTTCCGGGCATCAGTTGCCAGGG
>JAICXX010000199.1 GCA_025934485.1 Chitinophagaceae bacterium | reverse complement strand
TCGGCCTGATTGATCTTCAGGTCGAAACCCTTCATGGGGTCCTCGTAGGCTTTCCCCTGCTCGGGCATCTTGAGCTCGCCGGCGTTCTTGCGGGGCTTTTGTGGGCCGGTTCCGCGTTTGCCTTCCGGCTGATTGCCGCCACTGGCCTGGTTGCCACCATTGTTTTGGTTGACCTCGTTATTTTGGTTGTCGCTGTTATTTTGGTTGCCACCATTGCCTTGATTGCCACCGTTATTTTGATTGCCACCACGGCCCTGGTTACCCCCATTGCCACGGCCGCGACCTTGACCGCCACCTTGGTTCTGATTGCCACGACCCCGGCCACCGCCATTGTTTTGATTTCCGCCACGACTTTGGTTGCCGTTGTGCCCGCGTCCATGCCCAGCCGCTTGCTGATTGCCGCCATGGCCTTCCGGCTGGCTTTGCTGGCTATTGCTGCCAGGAAGAGCATCTTGCCGGTCCTCGGTGCGTTGTTCACCGAAGCTCTCGCCGGGCATGGGCTGCAGCAGCTGTTCGCCAGGCTGTTCTCTTTTTGGCGGGCGACCGCCATGGGCGTTATTGCGCCCGCCGCCGGGATTGTTGCGCCCGCCATCGGCCTGGCGCTGACGGCCATTGCCTTGTTGCTGGCCATTACCTTGCTGTTGCCCGTTGCCCTGCTGGCCGTTACGCCGTCCGCCGCCCTGGTTGCGGCCATTGCCGCCATTGTGCCGGGCGGGATGCGATGCGGCGGAAGCCACGCTAGGTACTGCATCGACCGGCAGGCCGCCATACAACACATAGGGATGATCTTCTACCACGGGGATCTGCCGTGCGATGAGCTTTTGAATATCGCGCAGGAATTCTTTTTCTTCTCCATCACAAAAAGAAAGCGCAATGCCGCTGGCGCCTGCCCGGCCGGTTCTGCCGATCCGATGGACGTAGGTCTCGGGGACATTCGGCAGCTCGAAATTGATCACATGGGTCAGGTCGTCGATATCGATACCCCTTGCGGCGATATCGGTTGCCACGAGTATGCGGGTATGCCGGCTCTTGAAGTTTACGAGTGCACGCTGCCGGGCGTTCTGCGATTTGTTGCCATGGATAGCCTCTGCACGGATACCCGCCCGCGTTAGCCCTTGTGCCACTTTATCGGCCCCATGCTTAGTACGCGTGAAGACAAGGGCGGTGGAGACAGTGTCGTCTTTGAGGATATGCAGCAGGAGGCTGCGTTTATCTTTCTTATCGACGAAATACATCGACTGTTGGATGGTATCCGCGGTCGAGGAGACCGGGGTCACCTCTACCTTGGACGGATTTACGAGTATCGAACCGGCCAGCTTCTGGATCTCGGGTGGCATAGTAGCCGAGAAGAAAAGCGAATGTTTCTTTGCCGGAAGCTTCGTGAGGATCTTGCGGACATCGTTGATAAAACCCATGTCCAGCATGCGGTCCGCTTCGTCGAGGACAAAATACTTGATGTTCCGGAGATCGAGCAGCTTCTGATCGCACAGGTCGAGGAGACGGCCGGGAGTGGCTACCAGGATATCCGTTCCGCGTTGGATCCCGTGTACCTGCGGTTGCTGCGGTACGCCGCCAAAGATCACGAGGTGTTTCGCACCGGTGTAGCGGCCATAAGCGGCGAAACTTTCATCGATCTGGATGGCCAGTTCCCGGGTAGGGGTGAGGATCAGGGCGCGAATGGGGCGAGGGCCCCCACGATGGCCGTCGGTGAGCTGGGCTGCATCTTCAGCCAGCAGTTGCAATAAGGGTAATGCAAAGGCCGCGGTCTTCCCGGTACCCGTTTGGGCACAGCCCAGCAGGTCTTTACGTTCAAGGATGATCGGTATGGCCTGTTGCTGGATAGGCGTAGGCGTGCTATACCCTTCATCATTCAAAGCCTTTAACAAAGGCTCAATGAGATTGAGATTCTGAAATGACAAAATAATTCTATTTAAAATTGAAAATACCCCATCTACTCAGCAATATCCTTCAGGAGTAATTACAGAAGGTTGTCACGAAAGGTGATTAGAAAGGAACAATAACGGGTGCAAAGGTAGGAAATCCCGGGCAAACTTGAGGGAAGAAAATATTTTTCAAAATTTTGGTCTTTTTCGACCGCAAAATCAATTTTTATTCTATATTTGTTTCGGCAACGGTAGAACACAACACTCACTCTCAGGTTAAGGTTTCATGTCTGTTATCGAAAGCAGCATGTTTGACGCTGGAAGCGGTACGCCCGACGGGCCGGCATAAGCGTCAATTCAATAGCTGGCCGTTGTCTGCCGCATTAGGGAAGCCTTTTGCGGTCAAGGGATCGGTTTTGCCCATAGTAGCAAGCAGCCGGCCTGTGCGATCTATGAATTATCTGTAAAGGTGTAGCAATCACCCGCTGATAAGATTCTCAAGTTTTAAGTTTGGTTGGAACAGCAAGGACACAGTTCTTGAGAGCCGCCTGTTTCTACAGGAGACTCAAAAGGATAAGGTTTAAAGGGCCGCCTCATTTCCATGAGGTGGCATCTTTTTTTGTGCCGGGTGCTGCCACGAGCCGCTTCTCGACAAGGCTATCCGGAAAACTCACAAGAAACTTATGCGAAACTGCCCCTCGGTGCTGTAGTAGTACGACTTGTCCTGGCGTGACCACTTGACGGGTGCCCCCAGGTCTTTCAACACTTTCAGATACTCATAAAGGCTTCTTTCGGAAATACCCAGCTTACGGGCGAATTCGGGCGGAGAACCCGTTCCTTTCAGGCGGATAAACTGGTCTAATTGCAGGAGTAGGTTAAGGTAATGCTTCATATACAGTAAAAATTAATCTACCTCATCAAAGCATTAACCGTTAATAACTATTCAGGATACTAAAAATACAAGTCGTCGTTTATTGTCCCAAATCCAAGCCGGAAAAATATTATCCTGTTAAGAGTACTCACTTAGGGGCCGCCTCCGGCGGCCCCTATATAGCGGCATTAGCCTAGATCATCATCCGCAACGGCTCTTCGAGCAGGCCTTTGACCGTCTGAAGGAACGCCGAACCCATGGCACCGTCCACCACCCGGTGATCACAGCTGAGGGTCAGCTTCATCACATTCCCGGGTACGACAGCCCCGTTCTTGACCACCGGCACCTGCTGGATCGCACTGACCGCCAGGATACACGCATTCGGCGCATTGATGATGGCCGTAAATTCCTCTACCCCGAACATCCCCATATTAGAGATGGTGAAAGTGCTTCCTTCGTATTCCGTAGGTTGTAGTTTCTTGTTCTTCGCGCGGTTTGCGAGGTCCTTGACCTCGCCGGCGATCTGCGACAGGCTCTTGCTGTCTGCGAACCGCACCACCGGCACGATCAGGCCGTCTTCGATGGCCACTGCCACGCCGATGTGTACATGATGATTGACCCGAATGGTCTCACCACGCCAGCTGCTGTTGATGGCAGGATGCTGTTTCAAGGCTACAGCCACCGCTTTCAACACGAGATCGTTGAAGGAGATCTTCACAGGCGACACCTCATTCAGCCTGGTCCTGGCCTGCACTGCATTGTCCATATCGATCGACATCGTCACATAGAAATGCGGCGCCGAGAACTTGCTCTCGCCAAGCCTTCTGGCGATGGCCTTCCGCATCTGCGAAACCGGGACCTCCTCAAAACTTTCCTGTCCTGCCGGTACGGCGGGGACCGCCTTGGCCGGCTGAGCCGCGGCGCCACCCGTAGAAGCCGCTGCAGGAGCCGCTGTCCCGGGCTTATAGCTGTCGACGTCTTTTTTTACGATCCTGCCGTTGTCACCGCTACCCGCTACCTTGGAAATATCGATGCCTTTTTCTGTCGCCAGCTTCCTGGCCAGCGGAGAAGCCTTGATCCGCCCATCGGCGCTCACGGAAAGACCGGAATGCGCCGTTTCCGCGCCCTGGGAAGCCGTTGCCAGTTGTGCAACCGGGGCCGCTACGCTAGATCCCGCTGCCGGTGCGTTAGCAGCCTGTTGTGCGACCGGGGCTGCTACGCCCTTGTTCTTCGCTGCCGCGACGATCTTGTCCAGATCCACCTTCTTCTCATCGCCGATGACTGCAAGCAGTTCGTTGACGGCGATCTTCTCCCCTTTCTGGGCGCCGATATACAATAATTTTCCTTCTTTATAGCTTTCGAGCTCCATCGTGGCCTTGTCCGTCTCGATGTCGGCAAGGATATCTCCCTTCTTCACGGAGTCGCCTACTTTCTTGTGCCAGTCCGCAATCACCCCTTCCGTCATGGTATCGCTCAGACGCGGCATCAGAATGACCTCTTCCTGTTTGGAGAGATCGAGACCCGGAGCTGCGGAAGCTGCCGCGTTTCCTTGCGTGGCCGCGACATTCGCCTGGGGCGAAGCCTGGCCAGCCGAAGCCGCATTATTCGAGGCCGCCGCATTGCCCCCCTCAGGCGCAGAAGCCGTTTTGCCGCCGCCTTTTACCAGCGAAGAGATATCTTCTCCGGGTGCGCCGATGATGGCCAGCAGGTCGTTGACCTGGATCTTACCACCTTTATCCGTACCCGTATATAATAATGTGCCGTCTTTATAGCTTTCGAGGTCCATGGTCGCCTTATCCGTCTCCACTTCCGCCAGTAACTCCCCTTTTTTCACCGTATCGCCCACTTTCTTATGCCATGCAGCGATCACTCCTTCCGTCATCGTATCGCTCAACCGGGGCATTAAAATAACTTCAGCCATAATTTTTTCAAATTGAGCCGTGAAATTAACACAAAAATAGGTGCCGGAAATGCGCCGCTGAGAAATTTAGCGCATTTCCGGCAAAAGCGCTAATGTCTGTCCTTCGGACAAGCTGCCGAGGGCAGCTTTAGGATGAATTACTCGCCGTCTAAACCGTTTTTACATTGCCCGTGCGCTTCAGCACACCCCAGTGTTGCAGCTCGCCTTTGAAGGCACGGCGCACCGCCCGGAAAAGCACCAGCCAGGTCAACCACCGCCAGATCAGCCGCTGCGGGATCAGCCAGAACAACTGCACCAATTTCTCCCTTTCGAAGCTAAAGGCAAGCAAAGCCACCAGGAGATCCACCAGCATGAACGCAAGGTAATAGCCGGCGATCTTCGACGCATTCCCCGTAAGCAGCCCTACGACCATAAAGAAATCGGCCAGCGGGATCACAAAAGGAATGATGTACTGGAAGATGAGGATATTCGGTAAGGCAGCCCAGCCCAGCCAGCGGTATTTCCAGTTCATCAGGGCGTCCCGGTTCTTCCAAAAGGTCTGCATGACCCCATAGCTCCAGCGGAACCGTTGTTTGAAGAATTGTTTCAGCGTCTCGGGCGCCTCCGTCATGGCGATGGCCCGGTTGTCGTTCTCGATCACATATCCGCAACGCAGGATGCGGATCGTCAGATCACAGTCCTCGGCCAGCGTATCGGTAGTAAAACCGCCGGCATCTTCAATGGCTTTTTTCCGGAAAGCGCCTATCGCGCCTGGCACCACCGTGATGCCATTGATGTAAGCGAACGCCTTCCTGTCGAAATTCTGACTGCTGATGTATTCGATGGCCTGCCAGCGGGTGAGAAGATTCACCTGGTTGCCGACCTTCACATTTCCGGCCACGGCGCCGATGGGACCACGGCCGGCCCGGTGGCCTTTGCGTTCTTCACCAAAGTGCTCCATCATCAGACTCACCGCATTGGGCAACAACTTGGTGTCCGCATCGATACAGATCACATATTCCGCTTCCGACATGCCGATGCCATAATTGAGTGCCGAAGCCTTTCCACCATTTGGTTTGGTAAAGACCTTGACCTTGGGATGGCCGGCAAAGGCTTCGCTGACCCTTTCATGGGTCTGATCGCGCGAGCCGTCGTCGACAAAGATGATCTCGAAATTGGGATAATCGGTGTTGAGCAGGCTTTGGACCGAGCTCACGGCATTGACCTCTTCGTTATAGGCCGGAACGATGATGCTCACCAGCGGCGCATCTTTTCCATCCTTCCCGCCGGCAATCCAAAAGGGCGCAAGCCCATATTTCTTTTCCCGAAGATGTTCCTTGCTGGCGATAAAAGCGATGAACAACACCCGGCTCACACTCAGGATCATGAAGACGATAAAAGCAGAGAAAAGGATATGGCCGCTCCAATAACCCAGCTCGGCGAAATAATAATTGATCTGCAGCAGATAATACCCGCTGCCTTTGGGCACCGGCGGCATCATCTCGTCCCGTGTCTTGCCCAGGATATCGGCTACCGTGGTAAACTGGAAGCCGCGATGCTGGAAGTATTCGATGATGCGCGGCAGTGCCTCGACCGTGGCTTCACGACCCTCTCCTCCCGCGTCGTGCAGCAGGATGATGTTCCCGCTGAGCCCCGCCTTCGTCATCTCGTTCTTGCGCTGGACGGTCCGGTAGAAAATGCTGTCGGCCGTTACACCCGGCTCCCAATCCAGCGGGTCGATGGATTCCCCGATGTCCAGATAGTTCTTGGTCCGGGCGATGGCCACCGGGATCAGTTCTTCCCATTTTTCCGGTTCGAAATCCGCATTGTACGGCGCCCGGAACATAATGGTGCTATGGCCCGTGATACACTCGATGAGCAACCTCGTCGACTCCATTTCGAGGATGGCCCGTCTGGTGCTTACCTTGGCTATATTGGGATGCGTAAAGGTGTGGTCGCCGATCTCATGCCCTTCTTTGAACTCTCTTTTTACCAGCGGGATATTGTTCTCCGCATTGATACCCACCACGAAAAACGCGGCGGGAACATGATACTTGCTTAAAATATCCAGAATCTTGGGCGTATAATTGGGATCGGGGCCATCGTCGAAGGTCAGCACGAGCTTCATCGAATCGCTGGTTCCATATTTCCGGGCCACGAATTTGCTCGGCAAGGAATCATAGGTCTCCTCGCTGATCAGCATCTCGCCCGTGTTGATCTCGGGGGTGATGCGGCCGTTAGTGGGCGTCGCAATGATGTCGAGGACCTCCCCGGTCCCTTCATAGTCAACGAAATCGGCATTGGACTTTGCATCCACCTTGCTGAAGGCGGAGAAATCGAAATGCGCCACGGCCATCTTCCGCATATCGTGGTCATAGAATTCCCAAACCCGCGGGTCTTCATCTCCCAGCCGCCAGATCGAAGTGCCGGCGATCCCATACTCCGTGGCGAAACGCAAAGCGTTGAAGATCGTGGCCGCATCGCAGAACTGGACCTGGTGCCGCACCCCGTCGTCATCGTCATAGTCGTAATGCAGATTGTAGGAGTCGTTGTCGAAATCGATGTTGGCGTCATTGTCCTTGGCCGTGACCAGCGCCTGCTGATAGCTCACCGTTCGCGAGGACATCTCTTTTCCCAGCCGCCAGTCGTATCCATAGGCAGCCAGACACAGGATCAGCTTCTGCTCGGGGATATTTTTCACGGCGTCGTCGACGGCGCCTTCGATCCATTTCTGATGCGCGATGGGCCCCGGCCCCGAATTGTCGGAGAACTGGTCATAAGCCATCAGGAAAATGTAGTCGTTATACTTCGCCAGGCCCTTAAAGTCGTAATCTTCGTTGAAGGGGATGACGTCCTGTGTCACGAGCAGGTGATGCGCATGCAATTGTGTGTACAGATCTTTTTGAAAGGACACGAGGTCTTCGTTGTTCTTCTCGTCCACTTCTTCAAAGTCCACGTTGACCCCGATGAAATTGTCTTTTTCAAGGATGTTGATCACATCGGTGATGAGCCGCTGTTTCTTCACGGGATCGGCAATGATACGCCGTACGGCATCACCGCGGAAGACTTCCTTGAAGTTGTTCGACAGGATCGGCAGGATCTTCACACCCGAACGCTTCATCACCCCCCAGGCCCGCGGATCGATGTCCGTGTATACGGTATCCGCGGTGGGATCGATGAAAATCCATTCCGGTATCACCATGTTCATCTTGTCGATGTATTGCTGAAGCGACAGAAAGCTTTGGGCGTCCCAGTCCACATAGAAGGCAGCCCGGATACCCGCCGGGAATTTGGTAAAGCTGCGGAAACTGGTGTCGACATGTCGCGATCTCTGTGCCGCGCTGCGGTCCGAATCCTTTTTGCCCTGACCGGGGAAGGCGCCGCCGCGATAAGGAACCTTCTCGTTGATATATTTACGAAAACCGCCATATTGTTCGAGCAGGCTGTTCTTGAAGACAAGCGTACGGCTGGTGTCGAGTACTTTTTTATAGAGCTGGCTTTGCTCTTTCATGCGCGGCAGGGCAGGCTTGTAATCGCGGGAGACAGCCAGGTAAACGATCACGACACCCAGGATCAGAAAGAATAGCACGAATCTTCCACCCCATTTGAACCGTTGCCAACGGCCCGGCGAATTCGTTTGGAAGATCTGTCTTTTCGGTGTAGAAGGTATCGTGTTGCCAGCCATGAGTATATGCGCAAATTGGCAAAATTCCCGCCAATCAGGGAAATGTCAGTAATGTGGACCAGAATTTAACAATTGCTTGCGGCAGGGCCCTCACAAATAATCCAGCTCCAGTCGCAGCCGGTCCTTCAATTCCTTGACCAGGGGATATTGCTCCACGATCTGCTGGAATTGTTCACGCTTGTTCAACGGTCTGTCCGTGGATTCCTCGACCTCGCCTTCTTTCACTTCTACGATCACCGTAAAAGATAAAGCCTTATTTGAAAACGCTTTTTGCAGATGATCGGACAAATTGCGTTTTTCCTGCTCGATAAACTTTTGCTCCAGGTTGTTGCCCGTAACCACTTCGAGGGTCTGCATATCCGTGATGCGCAGGACCGCGAGCTCCAGGCTCTGAACGGCGGGGTTTCTGTTCTCCCGCAGATAGTCGGCGTATTGCTGCCACGCCCGGTGCAGGGGCTCGGGTTCAAGCGGGAGGATGCTGGCGGCCGCATCAATTTGTTGCTTTGAAGCGAACTGTTGCCGGATCCTGGACAGGGAACCAAGACCGCTGCTGGTGCCCGCTGCCGTATTGGTGGCGCCTGCTGCCATATTGGTACTCCCCGCTGCCGCATTGGTGACACCTGCTGCCATCTTGCTGCTGACCGCCGCCGGATGCTGCGCTGCGCTCTGGACTGATGTTTCCTGGTTCGAACCCGCGTTCCGCTGTGACGGTGGCTCTGGCTGTACACGCGCCGTTGGTCGTCCGACTGGCTCTGTTTCGATGATCAGCTTAGCTCCACTGCTTTCTTCCGCGCTCACCGGACCCGGCCGCCGAACCGGTTCCATTGCCGGGATGTTTCGGAATGCCACAGGTCTTTCCCCTCTTTTTTTTCCGCTGCCATCCCCACTACCGACCTGCAATGCCTGGGCCAGGTAACAGAGCTTGATCAAGGCCAGCTCCACATGCAGACGCTTATTGCGGGCGGATTTGTAATTGATCTCCGCTTCATTGAGTAGATTCAATGCACTGATCAGATAGCTTGTATCTGCCTGGCGCCCCGCCGCAATATACCGGTCCCGGAAACTTTCCACGACCTCGAGGAGGAAAGCAACCTTCTCGTCTTTACATACCAGCAGGTTTCGGACGAATTCAGCCAGACCATTGAGCACCAGGTCTCCTTCGAAACCCTTTCGGTTGATGCTGTCGTAGGTCAGCAGCGCATCCGAGAGGTTCTGCCCCTGCATCGCGTCGAGGATACGGAAATAGTAATCCGCATCCAGGATATTGAGATGTTCCAGCGTATTGGCATAGGTCAGCTCGCCATTCGTAAAGCTTACGATCTTATCCAGGATGCTCAGCGCATCCCGCATACAGCCTTCACTTTTCTGGGCGATGATCTGTAAAGCCGGCTTCTCTGCCCGGATGGATTCCTTTTGGCAGATATCATCGAGATGTTCCACGGTGTCTGCCGGCGTGATCCGTTTGAAGTCGAAGATCTGACACCTACTGAGAATAGTCGGTAATATTTTATGTTTTTCCGTAGTGGCCAGGATAAAGATAGCATAGGGCGGAGGCTCCTCCAGCGTCTTGAGAAAGGCATTGAAGGCCGAGGTACTCAGCATATGCACCTCATCGATGATATATACCTTGTATTTTCCGGCTTGTGGTGCAAAACGTACCTGTTCAACCAAGGTCCGGATATCGTCCACAGAGTTATTGCTGGCCGCATCGAGCTCATGGATATTCAAAGAGGTTCCTTCGTTAAACGAAACGCACGAATGGCATTTGTTGCAGGCCTCCCCGTCCGGGGTTACGTTTTCGCAGTTGATGGTTTTGGCCAGGATGCGGGCGCAGGTTGTCTTACCCACGCCACGAGGTCCGCAAAACAGAAAGGCATGGGCTAACTGCCTGTTTTTGATGGCATTCTTTAAAGTTGTTGTAATATGAGACTGCCCCACAACCGTAGAAAAATCCTGGGGCCGGTACTTTCGCGCCGAAACGATAAATTTATCCATGTAGATAGCTCCTGTAGCAAACGTACGACATCCTAGTGACATAAGTCGCGGTAGCGGCTTCGTCCGAAGGACAGACATTAGCTCAGGCCCGGAAAACGCGCCATTTTTCCCCGGAGCGTGCTTTTCCGGGCCGACGTCGCGGTAGCGGCTTCGTCCGAAGGACAGACATTAGCTCAGGCCCGGAAAACGCGCCATTTTTCCCCGGAGCGTGCTTTTCCGGGCCAACGTCGCGGTACGCGGCTTCGTCCGAAGGACAGACATTAGCCCCGGCCCGGAAAACGCGCCATTTTCCCCGGAGCGTGCTTTTCCGGGCCAACGTCGCGGTA
>JAICXX010000164.1 GCA_025934485.1 Chitinophagaceae bacterium | reverse complement strand
TACAAAAACAAAAGCCTTCCCCTGCTGGAAAAAGCCTTTATGTGGGGCCGCGAAGTCAACCCCGACCAGCCTCTCTCCGCCGGTGTGTGGAGCGACGGCCTGCCCACGCTCAACGCGTTCCAGCTCTCCCACAGCGATATCATCACGTACCATGACTACAATACCCCGGAAAAGCACCAGCACACGATCGACACGCTAAAACAATACGGCCGCCCGCTGATCTGCACGGAATACATGGCCCGCCTCCGCGGAAGCACATTCTTCAATATTATGCCGATGCTGAAAAAGGAAGATGTCGCCGCCATTAACTGGGGTCTCGTCACGGGCAAGACGAATACAAAATATGCCTGGGACACCCCGATGCCCGACGGCGCCGAACCCAAAGTCTGGTTCCACGACATCTTCCGCCCCGACGGCACCCCCTTCGACCCCAAAGAAGTCGCCTTCATCAAATCCCTCACCGGAGCGAAGTAAGCATTCTCAACGCCTCCGCTCAACCCAACCCAACCCGACCCCCTCCGGCAACAACGCCGCGATCTTGCGCGTCGCAATGGCCACCTGATTCCGCACGGTCAAAACACTAAGATGTAGCACCTCCGCCACCTCCTTATACCGCATCCCCTCCTCCTTCACGAGCGAGAAGATCATGCGGCACTGCGGCGGCAACTGTTGCACCGCCGTCCTGATCTGCCGAATGACATCGGCCGAGATACAAAGAGTTTCGGGATCATCCAGCGTCAGAAAGATCTCGGGATCGGCATCGTCGAGGTTAAGCACGATTTTTTTGTAGTGACGGGTAAGATAGTTATAGGAGAAGTTACGCGCGATGGTATAAAGATAGACCTTGAGATTGTCGATCTCGGCGAGCCGCCCGCGGATCTGCCAAAGCTTGATAAAGACATCGGAGACGATCTCTTCCGCGGCCTCGCGTGACTTCACAAAGGCGCAGGAAAAGCGATGCAGTCCGTCGTAAAGGAGGCCATAAAGCTGCTCATAGGCCTTCATGTCCTCATACAAGGCAATTTTCTGCTGCAGTTCACGTATTTGGTCTGCTTCTTCAAGCATAAGGCAATTTACCGTATATTTGCCGATTATTTCATTACTGTTGTAAAACAGCAATCCCCAGATCATGAAGCGAAAAACGGACAACTTCAACAAGTTCTATAACAAAAAGAACAACGCTGCCATCAAAGAATCATTCCGGCAGGAAAAGAAAGCCGCCAAAAAGGAACGGCGAGAAGCCATTGAACGCCGCTTCGAAGAACGCCGCCATAGCCAAAGCCACCAGGGCAGCCAGGACATCCCAACACACAAAGGTCGCTTCGCCAAAGGCGCTGCTGCCAATGGTCCCATCGATAAAAAAGCCGCACCCGGTGCAAAAGCCGGCGCCGCCCAAGCCCATTCCGGCACCCCGGCGAATGCCGCCCTTACAGGCGAGCAAATACCATTGAACAAATACATCGCCCACGGCGGCATCTGCTCCCGTCGCGACGCGGCGGAACTGATCAAACAAGGCAAGGTCACCGTCAACGGCAAATCCGTTACGGAACCCGGCACGAAAGTGTTGCCCACGGACCTGGTAAAGGTCAACGGCAAAAAGGTCACGATCTCCCGCAACTTCGTATATGTCTTGCTGAATAAACCCAAGGACTACCTCACGACCATGGACGACCCCCAGGGGCGCCGGACCGTGCTGGACCTAATCCGTTCCGCAACCACGGAACGCGTGTTCCCCGTAGGCCGTCTCGACCGAAACACGAGCGGCGTGCTCCTGCTCACTAACGACGGCGATCTAGCACAAAAGCTCTCGCATCCCAGTCATGAAATAAAGAAAATATACCACGTCACCCTCGACAAGGCACTCACTAAGGCGGATTTCGACAAGATCGCCGGCGGCGTGACGCTGGAAGATGGTCCCGCATTTGTGGACGTGCTGGCCTATGCCGATCCCAAGGACAGGGCCCAGGTGGGTCTCGAGATCCACAGCGGCCGCAATCGTATCGTCCGCCGCATCTTCGAACATCTCGGCTATGACGTCCGCGGCCTGGACCGCGTGATGTATGCGGGTCTCACCAAGAAAAATGTACAACGCGGAAAATGGCGTCTTCTCACGGAAAGGGAGATCCGAATTTTGAAATACCTCAACTCGTCGATCAAAGGCTCCGCCGCCCGCGCAAAAGACTGGGCCGCACCCCACACCGCACCACAGGCCGCCCCCACGCCCGAAGCACCCGTCACCACGAGCCGCCCTACAAAGCCTGCCGCTCCAAAAGCCGCCGCCACCCGCAAACCCGCATCCGCGCCAACCGGGCGCCCGGCGAAAGCCTCAAGCACCGGCCGTCCCGCCAAACCATTCGGCGTTGCCAAACCCGGCGCCAACCGCAAACCCGCACCCGCGCCATCCGGCCGCCCTGCGAGACCCTTCGGCGCAGACCGCCCCACGGCAGCCAAAGCCGGCCCCGCCGGCCGCAAGCTGGCGCCATCCGGCCGCCCTGCGAGACCCTTCGGCGCAGGCCGCCCCACGGCAGCCAGACCAACCCCGCGCCCCCGCAAACCCAAAACCCGCGACGACGAAGAATAACCATACATGCTACATCATCCCGAAATCATCTTCGAAAACGAAGCCTTCATCGCCATCAACAAACCCGCCGGAATGCTCAGCATACCGGACCGGGAAGGCAAAGAACCGTCCCTCAAGTCCTGGCTCAGAGAAAAATATGGAAACATCTTTACGGTACATCGCCTCGACCGCGAGACCAGCGGCGTGATCATCTTCGCCAAAGACGAAGCGACCCATAAATACCTCAGCGGCGTTTTCGAAGACCGGACCGTCGAAAAAGTCTATCAGGGACTGGTGCAAGGTACCCTGGCCCAAAAAGAAGGCAGCATCGATCTGCCGATCATGGAACATCCTACAAAGCTGGGGACTATGGTGACGAACCGAAAAGGCAAACCATCCCTCACCGACTATAAAGTCGAAGAAGAGCTCGGACTGTTCTCGCTGGTGCAATTCCTCATCCACACCGGCCGTACCCACCAGATCCGCGTACATATGCAATCGCTGGGACATCCCATCGTGTGCGATGAACTCTACGGCGATGCCAAACCCGTCTATCTATCGTCATTCAAACGAAACTTCAAACTGTCCCGCGGCGAAGAGCACGAACGGCCCCTGCTCGCCCGTTTGGCGCTCCACTCGCAGATGCTCCATTTCATCGACGCCCGGGGCACGGCGCACACCCTCGAAGCCCCGCTGCCCAAAGACATGCGCGCCCTGCTCCAGCAGCTGAGAAAATGGAAAGGCTAGCCTCCGCCCGCCAAGCCCGCGCCAAGCCCCCGGCCCGCAACTATTTCCTATAACTCAACATCCACGTGATCCCATACTGATCCGTGACCATCGCAAAAAACGTCGTCCAAAACTGCGGCCCCGGCGCAAAACGCGTCTCCCCGCCCTGCGCCAGCCCGTTGTGGATGCGGGTAACCTCCTCCTCACTATCCATATCAAGCGCGATAGTAAAATTCGTCCCCGTCACCGGTCGCGGCATCTGCGGCGGGATATCCATACCCGACAACAACGCCCCCGCGAGCGGCAGCCCCATATAGAGGATCTTGTCTTTCTGGTCTTCGGTAAGCGGCGGCCCATTGGGAATATCCCTGAACCGCTGCAGGGTCACAAACTCCCCGCCAAACACACTCCGGTAAAAGTTGAAAACGGTCTCCGTAGTACCGTCAAACATCAAGGTGACATTCAATGCTTTCATGCTAAGACAATTTAATATACCAAATCTACCCCTACTTCCCGAGACCCGTCAGGGGCAAATCCGACTTTCCCAAGGCCCTTTCCGCCATCGAGGGAATCATCACCCCGCCCCCATAAAGGGTTAATTTCCGCACAACCTCCGCAAAAAACAGCGAAGCACCCCTCGCCAATCGGCAATACATTTAATTCCAATTCCGACTATCATGAGAAAGTTCATACGCCTACTCCTCGCCCTGCCCGCGCCGGCAGGCACACTCCCAGCCCCGGCAAGCACACTCCCAGCCCCGGCAGGCACGCTCGCGATCCTGGCAGCTATCCTGCTCATCCTGGCAAGCACACCGGCGACAGCCCAGATCCACTGGAACGCCGACGGCAACAGTTACACGACCATAGAAGACAACGCCATCGTCGAGATCACCCTCCCCGCGATGACCAAAACCACCCTGATCACCGCAGACCAACTCGCCCCGCTAGGCCTCCCAGCCCATACCGAACGAACCCGCGGCAGAGGCGGCGCCCCGTTCACCTACGAATTCTCCGCCGACCACCAGGAGATCCTCCTAGAAGCCAAACCCATCCGCATCTACCACGACGCGTTCTACCAATGCTGGCTCTTCAACAAAAAGACCGGTATGCTCACAAAACTAGCAAACGACCGCCCAGCCGCAGAGATCCTCGGCTATCCCCTGCCCCCCGGCTACCTCCTCAACGCCAAGCTCTCCCCCGACGGCAAACAGATCGCCTACGTCTATGACAATAACATCTACAGCGAAAACCTGCAAGACCACACCAGCACCGAACTCACTACAGACGGTAACGACCGCAAGCTAAACGGCTGGTTCGACTATGCCTACAGCGAAGAGCTCTATACCATCGACGGCTTCCGTTGGTCCCCGGACAGCAAGTCCATCGCCTACTGGCAAAGCGACCTGAGCCATGTCGGTACCTTCTATATGATCAACAATACCGATAGCATCTACCCGAAGATCATCGCCATCCCGTTCCCAAAAGTCGGCACACCCATAGCCGAAGCCCGAATCGGTGTCATCACCCTAGCCACCAAAACCACCCAATGGCTCAATATCCCCGGCGACCCCGCCAGCCACTATCTCCCGAGAATGGAATATTCACCCGACGGCACGCACCTTATCGTGCAACAACTCAACCGGGCCCAGAACAACAGCATCCTCTATCTCTGCGATCCGACCACCGGCAACGCCACGCCGATCTATAACGAATTCGACGACGCATGGATCGACATCAAGGCCTTCTGGGCCCATAGCGGCGGCGAAGGCTGGGACTGGCTCGATGGCGGGAAGGCCTTTCTCTGGGCCAGTGAAAAAGACGGCTGGCGCCACCTGTATCGCATCACGCTCGACGGCCATGAAATGCTGCTCACAAAAGGGTCCTACGACGTCACCAGCATCAACGGCTGGGACGAAAATAAGGACATCCTCTATTTCGGCGCCTCGCCCGACAACGCCACACAGCGCTATCTGTATAGGGCGGCACTCACAAAAACCGCCGAAACGAGACGAGTCACGCCACAAGACCTGCCAGGCACGCACAACTATATGTTCAGCCCCAACGGCCGCTGGGCGGAACACATTTTTTCGAGTCATCTTTACGAACCCACCGCAGAATGGTTGAGTATGCCCGACGACAAACCTCTACAAGCAAACGGGGCGATCGCCAAAAACCTGAAGCCGGCACCGCTCGGTAAACAAACCAGCTTCTTCCAAATCAAAACGGCCGACGGGGTTACCATGGATGGTTGGGTCATCAAACCCGCCAACTTCGATCAGAACAAAAAATATCCGGTCATCTTCTATACGTACTCCGAGCCCGCCGGCGCCTCCGTGCTGGACGTCGCCAATACCGGCGGCCGCGCATCGTTCTTCAATGTGGATAGCGGCTATATCTTCGTGTCGGTGGAAGGCCGCGGCACCCCTGTGCCCAAGGGCCGCGCGTGGCGGAAGGCGATCTACAAAAGTGTGGGTTGGATCAACGTCAACGACCAGGCCGCAGCCGCCCGCGAAGTGCTCAAATGGCCGTTCGTCGACCCGGAGCGGGTAGCCGTCTTCGGCAGTAGCGGCGGCGGTTCCACGACGCAAAACCTGCTGTTCCGTTATCCCGACATCTATAAGGTGGGCCTCGCCGCCGCGGGTGTCCCGAACCAGCTTATCTACAATACCATCTATGAGGAGAGGTTCATGGGCGTCCTACCCGGGAACCGCGACGCCTACCTCAAATGTAATCCGCTCACCTATGCGAAAAACCTGCAAGGCCACCTGCTGATCCTCCACGGCACCGGCGATCACAACGTCAACTATCAAGGCGAAGAAATGCTGCTCAACGAGCTGATCAAGTACAACCGGCAATTCAAATTCATGCCCTATCCCAACCGCACCCATGGCATCACCGAAGGAGACGGGACCATCCTCCACAAAACCACCATGATGGCCGAATTCCTCCACCAATGGTGTCCCCCCGGCGGCCGGTAGAATAAATTCCATACCTTCCGTTTTCATAAACCCCAGTATGAAAATCGATAGGATGAAATCCCTTTTTGTCGCATTGGCCCTCTTTTGTTTCTTTAGCTTGCATGCACAGCCGCCAGGTGTTAAAATTCCGGAACCGCAACCCTATTTGCCACCGACATGGCCCAACGAACCAACATGGCCAAAGGATCTCTTTAAAAAACGGCAAAAAACGGAGACGGACAGGGTTCATGCGTTTGTCATCACCCTGAAAGATAGCTCACAGTTGTTCGTCGATGGCATGATCATGTTTGACTCCACCGGTTACTATCTGGCTTGGACGGATGACACGGTAAAACAGTCGGATGCAGGTAGAACTAAAAGGATCTATCCTCCCGAAACGCTATCCCTCCTCCGCCGTGACGACAATCGCATGGCCAATCCCAAAGGCGTAGTCGTCGGCTCGGCATGGCTATTCACCGCAATAAAGGGAAAACTCACGGTCTACACCACGGCAGCGGAGGACGATCTGCCGGACGAATCTTTGCTATATATCCGCAAGGACGATGGCCCGATCCAAAACCTGAACACCGAAATGCTGCAAAAGCTGCTCCAGGGCAATGTCAAGGCACTTCAACTGTTGCATAAAGGGAAGATCAGGAAAGCCATCGAACAATATGACAACCCTATTCAAAACTAATCTCCCCCCGCGAATAATCAATCGATATCGTCCCAAATTTCTCCAACGCACTCTGCCCAAAAAGCAGCGGCGCCTTCGCATTCGCCACCACCGAAGCATCGACATTCCGAATAGTGCGATTCCCAATCGTCACCTCCTTTAACCGGATGATCACATCCTGCGAGATATTCCCATTGGCATCCAAAAAATCCGCCTTCCCCACAACGTCGTCATCACTAAGCTTCCCCTGCTTATAAAGGAACGTCGCCTCCACCGTCGAGATCGAGATCATCCCCGCCCCGGTGTCGAAGATAAAATACATCTCCGACCCATTGATGGTCACCGGTATCTGATACACCCCATTATGCTTCTCCATCTTCACCGTCGTCCGTCCCTCGTCACCCTGCGACGGCACCGTAGGCCCCACCGCAGGTCCTACACTCGCTCCGCTGTCGCGAAAAGAGCGCCGCCCAAAAGAGTCCGAACCACGCAAGCTATCGGCGGCCACTAGCCGATGCCGTATCCTGCCAGACTTACTGCAACCCGAACATGCCGAAAACAGGCAACAGCACAGCGCAACAACAACTATATAGTAATTCATTTTATATCCCCGATTTTTGGAAAGATCTGAATTAAAAACCGCTGGTTATCCTGTTCATTCCGTAACCTCCCGACCCCGCCCCATCCATTACCCGAGATCTGCAGGTCGATCAACCCCTTATAATTCCGCCCCTCGAAATCGATGTCATCCTTATCCCGCCAATAATTCCGTAGACTCAACGCCCGCCGAAAGCTCAGCTCATAGTTGTGCCGCTCCGTACCCGTCCGCGAAGCATACCCCGCAATCACCAGGATATACGAGACATCCCGCAGCACCGTCGAATCCGGCCCCTCCTTTCGCTTCTTCAACGAGTCGATGACCCCCTTTAACCGCAGTCCGGCCTGATCGAGCTGCCCCACCGTGCCGGAGTAGTTCTCCAGCCCGGGCGGCCTGATCTCAAAACTGTCGTTCATAAACCTGACCTCGAACGCCAGCTTGAACCGCTTGTATTGCGCCTCATACCGAAATAACGTCGTATCGCTTTTCAGCGGCTGCAATGTCCCTTCCACCGCATTGATGATCGCCAGTTTCCGCCGCAGATCCGTGATCGTCCGATGCTGCCGCGCAAAGACCAGGATAAAAAGGACCAGCATCACGAAAAACAAGCTCGTCATGAGATCGGTATAGCTAGGCCAAAAAGAATCGGTCCGCGCTGGCTTCATGATCGTTTCCTCCTGAATTTCCTAAAATACGCCGCAACCCTGTTGCCCCACCGATTATCAGTAGCAGTCCGGATCTGCGTCAGCTCCATCACCGCGCGATCGAACGAAGAATTCAGCTCCCGGAACTCCCGGTCCATCCGCTCCTGCTGCTGCACCGTCCCCGTTTTCAGCTCGGCAAGATGCTTGTTCATCGTCTCGAGATACATCAGGCTGTCCAACCGCTTCCACTTATCGGGATACTGGTTCACAAGCAGATCCATCTCGCGCAACGTGATCTTCTGCAACTCGTTGATCCGCTCCTGCGTAAACACCTTCAATTTATCCAGGCTCTCGTCGAGCGTATTGCCCACGCGGTTCACGGCCGTAGTGATCAGCTGATGCGAAGTATCCAGCGCATCATAATGGTTCTGCAGGAACTCCACCAACTTTTGATTCTCCGAGAACATCGACAGCAGCTTCTGCCCCAGCTCGGAGAAGTTGTCACTGCGCTCGATCGCCGAGTCGAGCTGCGAGCTCACCCGCGACGTCGTCCCCATCAGCTCGTTGAGCTGACCCAAATACGTATTGAACTGCGCCAGCTTCTCCGTTGAGATATTCAGCTGTTGCAGAATGATCACATTGGCCTTCCCGAATTCGGTGATATCGATGTTCTCCAGTGTATTCAGTATCTTCTCCTGCGCCACCAATGCGTCGTGATTCTTCCCCATCACCGCGCGTAACGACCCGATATTCTCCTTGAATTCGTCGTTGAACTTGAACAGATTCGTCTGCAATGAGTACAAGGTAGAATTGATGTTCTGATTCAACAACGGCAACAGCTCCGTTTGCACGAACGTATAAAAGTCATTTCGCCGCTGCTCCAGCCGCGCCTTCGCGCCTTTGAAAAAAAAGCCATTGTTCAACACCGTTAGCAATAAGCCGAAAAAGCTCGCGATCATCGCAATCATCACCCCTTTGAGCAAGGCGGAAATGGCGAGGTCCATGCCGCTGTTCTCCCCGGCGAAATCGATCCCCGAGATCTTCACCAGGCCGACTACGATACCTAAAAAAGTTCCTAGCAAGCCGAGATACAAGGGCACACTAACGGTCTGATGGATATCTTCCTCCACAGCATCACAATTCCGCTCGACGATGTCTTTGATCAAATGAAAATCGGAGGCCACCCCCTTGTTCCGCAGCAAATAGGTATTCAACGAATAAACGATCTTATCGGTGACCTCGTTGCCGCCGCCCTTCTTCCGGATCAGGTCGATCTCCTGGTCGCCCTCGAGCGCCCATTCATTCAACCGGCCTAGCAGCTCTCGCGGATGCAACGCCAGCGCCTCGCGTTTCAGCGACACCCGGAAGATCTCAAAGGCGTCCTCGACGGGGAAGATATTTCGATAAACGCCTATCCGGGCGTTAGTCTTATAAAAGTTATACGCCTGTAAAAGAATGATGATCCCAACGCCTACCGCCTCTATCAGTTCAAAGCTATTCATAGCGGATCAATGCTTTACTTTTAATGATCCATTTGTCTCCTTCCAGGATCGCCTGACCTGCCTTCTTGGTAATGATGTTCTTCACGGGGTAGGAGGGCAGATTCTCCTCATCACACGCCGACTTGATATAACTCTCGGCGAGCTGCACGATCTCGTTGATCGGCGCACCGGAAGTATGGAGCTCAAACTCGGCGTCCTGCTTGTTTGGGCTGACCTTGAACCGGTATACGGTATTATCCTTCGTAAACGATTTCGCGGAATTCGGAAAATAGTTGTTCACCGGCCCCGACATATAAAATACATCCGCGCCATCCGCCGATCTCGTCGCCCCCGCCTCCGCCACCTTCAACCGATTCTTGCCGCCAGCCCCCGCCGAGCCAGTTCCGCCGCCCGCCGAAGCCGAGCCCACGCCACCTGTCGGCCCAGCCGCCCCGCCCGCCGAAGTAACCGGCCCCGAAACCGCGGCAACCGCGGCCATCGGCTTCCCTTCCAACTGCGAGATCCGCAGCTGCAGCCTGCCAATCGCCTGATTCAACTCCGCGATCACATTGCTATCCGCAACGGCCCGCTCGATCGCCTTCCGATCAACGCCCGAGCCGCCGGAGCCGCCGCTACCCCCTTTTCCAAAATAGCCTTCATTGAAACTCCGCATCTCCACCTTCCGCGCCCGCAGCTCCTCCTTGATCTCCTGGTATTTCCGCCAGAGCACCAGACAGAGCACCACCAACAACACCAGCGGCAGCAACACCCAATAATCAAACCGCCCCCGTGTAGCCGAAGCCGCCGCCACCTGCCCATCCGGCTGCCCACCCAAAGCAATCACCGGCTTCTTCACCCCCGTCGAAGCTCCGGCCCCCGAGGCCCCGGCAGCTCCCGCACCAGACCCAGCCGCCAGATAATTCGTCACCCCGGCCCCCATCGCCACTTTCGACGCCATCGGTATCGTATAATCACGTCCCACAATAAAAAATGCCGTATCCACCAGCCGCCGCGCCCCATCCGGCATCGCCGCAAACCTCCGCAGATCGATCCGCGACACCGGCTCCACGACCAGTAGCCGCACCCGCGCGAAATCCCGCAACGCCTGGTCGAGCACAGCAGGCGAAAGCGGCGCATCGATACTGGCCCCCTCCAACTCCGGTTCCACGCGCGCAAAAGAACGCCGGATCCCCGTATCCGTCCCAAGCTTAGAACGAATCGCCTCCAACGCCAAATGACAACTCAGATAATCCCGGGCCTTCACCCATTTCGCGGCTTCGGCCGCGCGTGAGCCAGCCTGCGCCCAGGCAAGCACCGGCAACAAAAAAAGCACCGCGACCAATATCTTCTTCATTATTGATTATTTTTCTGTATCGAACTCGCCAACCTGTTGATCGCCCCGACGAGAGGGTAAAAGAACAACGTCTCCGTAATATCCACATCCGCATTCCCCTCGACCTCCGCCATCTTCTGCCGTATCCCATCGATCAAATCACTCTTCAGCCGGCTCTTGAGCATCTCCTTATACTCCGCAAACCCCTTCCCGTCGATCCCGAAATAAGAATAATAGTTATACCGCGAATTCAACGCAAAAAAGAGATCGATGAAGGCACTAACCTCCGAAACCACGGCGCCCACCACCGCCTCCGACTGCAAATCCGTATACTTCAAGGTAGCAGGCGGCACTGTCGTCGTCCCATCCGTTCCCGGAAGCGTCACGAGTATCTGCTCCTCTAAAGAGTCGAACCGCGAAGGATCGGCACACTCCAACCCACCCTTACACGTGATCTCCTTTGGATTCGCGGTCAACCGGAACTCCATCGACGGCACCGCCGAACCCACGCCATAAACCTCTCCAAAGATCACCTTCGTATACCCCAGCAAAGTCCCCAGATCGGAACCCCCACCGGCAAGCCGGATCACCTTCGACCCATTCCCGCTAAACGTAATGAACTCCGGTATCTCCAACCCCCGCGCCTTCATCAACCGCGCAATATGATAGATGATCGCCGCATAAAAAAAGATGAACACCAGCTTGAACTCCGTGCCCTCAGCAAGAAGACGCGAAAAGCTCAAAGGGATCCTGTTATCCTTGATCGTCTTATTCTCCTCCAACGAAAAAAAGAACTCGATCAATTCGACCGATTTTGAATTCTTCTGCTTGATCACATCATAGATATGCGTTAGCGTCCCCGCCTTCGTATTCGAAAGCGACTCCTTGATCTTACTCTCGAAATGCTGCACAAACCCATTGGCCGCTGATGTACTCCCATACCCATCCCCGAAGATCGAATTCGCCGCAAACCGGAACGACGTCAGCAACACAGGATCCTCACTCTGATAGATAACAATATCCGTCGTCCCCCCGCCAATATCGATATTCACCGCCGGCCGGTCATGCGGCCGCACATTCTCCTTATGATAGTAATGATAAAAAGGTGCAAACGACTCGGACATCTTATAAAGATGCGTCGCCCCCGGAAAATACCGCTGATAATAGGTAGCCCACGAATTTTGGAAAAACCGCCGCCTGAACACCGGCATCGACGATGGATAAAACCAAACGATCTCCGTCGAAGCCAGATCACCCCCCTCCAACAACACCTTGTTCCGGATCATCAGCAACAGCTGTTTCAAAAACGCCTTCGTCCGCCGCTCCAGCCGCTTATCGTTCCGAAAATCGCTCCACTTCAAATTCGGCGTCACGTCGCTATTCAACCCCCTATCCTCCTTCAGATACCAAAAGGGTATATTGAAATCCGCCAACGCAAAATTGCTGTCATCCGGGTTAAACGAACCATTGTCATTGATCACCGTCCGCTGCGGGAATTTATACTGGATCGATCGGTTGATCTGCAACGGCATAAACTCCTCCCGGATGATACCGAGCAATGCAATCGCCCCAAAACCCAATTTCGGATTCAACAAATGCGACTCCGTCGCCTCGCCCGGCTGATGCAACGTCCCCACCTGCACATCCTTCTCCCCGACCTCGAACGGCCGTGTAATATCCTCGCGCGAATCCTTGTACTCGATATGCGTATTCGACGTCCCAAAATCGATCGCAAACCGAAACGCCCGCGATGGCATCGGCAACGGTTCAAAAAGCGGCACCAACATCCCGCTGGCGGTATTATTCACCACTTCCACAAGATCGAAATTCTGCTCCAACACATAATAGATCGTCGTCACCCCGGTATTCTGATGCTTGCTGCTCCGGGGTTTCACCGCCAACGGCCGCAGCGGCTCAAAGGGCCGCGACTCCTTATAAAAGCTCACGGTATAATTGTTCTGCTTCGTAGCCACCGCCACATCGCGATCCACGAGCAACACCCGGTAATGCGGATTGAAGTCCGGCGTCTCCACCCGTATCCACGGAAAGACTGCCAGAGTAAATTGATTCTCGACGATGATCCCCACATTCTCCCGCTCATTCGCCGGCTGAATGCTGTCCTGTAACTGGTTGACATTATATAACCGCGACAGCTGTATATACCTCCCGCCCTTGATGGGCACTCGCAAGATCACCTT
>JAICXX010000081.1 GCA_025934485.1 Chitinophagaceae bacterium | reverse complement strand
GAAGTCTCCTACGGTAAAATTGTAGATCTTTTCCCCTTTTCGGATCTTTTCGCGGATCTCGCCGCCAAGTTTCACGATCTCTGATCCGATGAGGGTTTCGGCAAGGTGTGAAAGCATGAGCCAACTATCGGAATCGAACCGACGACCCTTTCATTACGAATGAAATGCTCTACCAGCTGAGCTAAGTTGGCTTTTGAACCACCCTGTGGGGTAGTTCGGGGTGCAAAAATAGAGTAAAAAGGTTATTTCTCAAAGTCCAACACTACTCCATTGATGCAAAACCGTAGTCCGGTGGGGCCCGGTCCGTCATCGAAGACATGGCCAAGATGCGATTTACAGCGGCCACACATGACCTCGGTTCGATCCATTCCATGCGAATGGTCGGCGGCATAGAGGAGGCTCCCCTTGCTTATGGGCTCGAAGAAACTCGGCCAGCCGCAGCCGCTTTCGAATTTGGTGTCGCTGCGGAACAAGGGGTTGCCGCAAACGGCGCAGTAATATGTTCCAATCTCTTTAGATTCTTCAAAGGGACTGCTCCAGGGCCGCTCCGTGCCTTTATTGCGCGCGACCTCATAGACATTTTTGGGCAGCAGCTGTTTCCATTGTTCATTGTCCAGATCCACAGGGGAGCTATCGGTATGCGAGTACACCGGATTCTTTTCGTTTTTTGGGTCCATGGTGAAAAATGTTAAAGTTTTTTAAAGCCTGTGATTTATATTTGTCCACTCACAAGGGTAAGTAAGTACGTATTATGTTCAATTTAATTTTATTCGGCCCTCCCGGTAGCGGCAAGGGGACGCAGAGCGAGCGACTGATCGCAAAATATGGTCTCAAGCATCTCAGCACCGGCGATATCCTTCGCAACGAGATTGCTAATCGGACCCCCCTCGGGCTGGCCGCTCAAAGCTATATGGACAAGGGGCATCTCGTTCCTGACGAAGTGGTCATCGAAATGATCAGCTCCGCGCTCGATAATAATCCCCAGGCCCACGGTTTTCTGTTTGACGGTTTCCCCCGTACGACCGCACAGGCCGAAGCCCTGGACAAACTCCTTGCCCAAAAAGGCACCGCTATCTCCGTGGTGCTGGCCCTGCAGGTCGAGGAGGAAGAGCTCGTCAAGCGCTTGCTTAAGCGCGGACTTACCTCCGGCCGTTCCGACGATACGGACGAGCCTAAGATTCGCACGCGTTATGCCGAATATCAGAAAAAGACAGCCGCCGTCGCCGAATATTACAAAAAATACGACAAAGTAGTTGACATTCCCGGCGAAGGGGACGTCGACGAGATCTTCCAGTCTCTGAGCAGGGAGATCGATCAGCGGGACAGGGCTTAACGGCTCAGGACGGGCCGCGGCCGAAGCCCCGGCATACGCCTACCGCATCTCTCCCGGGATCACTATCAGGGCCGTTTTATGGCCATTCCGCAGCACTTCCAGCGGCACGCTCCGGCCGATCACGCCGGCATTCAGCTGCTTATGCAATTCATCCACGGTACCTACCGGCCGGCCATTGAAAGATACGATGATATCGCCGGTGCGTAAAGCCTTATTGTCCGCCGGATGGTCCGGTACCACCTCATAGACATAAACGCCCGTGTGTTTTTCCAGCCGGTTTGCGGCGATCATCCTCCCGGTGAGATTTACGAGCTGCCCCGCAATACCCAGATAAGCGCGCTTTACCCTCCCCTCCATGATAAGCTTTCCCGCCACAAAGGCGGCCAGATTCGAAGAAACGGCGAAGCAAAGTCCTTGAGCGCTAAGGATCGTCGCTGTATTGACGCCGATGACCTGGCCGAGGGAGTTCACCAGCGGACCGCCGGAATTACCCGGATTCAAAGAGGCGTCGGTCTGAATGATATCGTCGATCAACCGGCCGTTACTGGCCCTGAGGGTACGACCGAGGGCGCTGACAACGCCGGCCGTTACCGTATGCTGCAGACCAAGGGGGTTGCCGATCGCTATGGCAATCTGTCCCGGCTGCAGGGTCTCGGAGTCGGCAAAAGGGAGGGCTTTCAGCCCCGATTCGTCGATCTTGAGTACGGCGATGTCTGTCGAAGGGTCGGTGCCTTTGAGTTCCGCGTTGACGGTGCGACCATCGGCCAGCGAGACCCGGATATCCCTGGCGTTCTCGATCACATGATTGTTGGTGACCACGAACCCATCTGTAGAGATGATAAAACCAGAGCCGCTCGCCGGCGCCAGCTGTGGTTCTCCGGGGCCTTGGCTACCGCGGCTTCTGGCGTTCTGAGGCGCCGGAGCAGGTTTCTGAACCTGTATATGTACAACAGCTTCCGCCACCTGGCCTACCACCCCGGTGATGGTCCGGGAGTAACTATCGAGGAGTTCCTCGTCGCGGTGGGGTGCAAAGTTGATTAATGTGTGTACTGCTTCCATGCGGGGTGTGGGACAAAATACCGACCAGTTTTATTTATCTGTCAGTTTGGCATTGGAAGACGGGCCTAAAATTCACTACCTTAGTCTGGCACAAACGATTGTACTATGATGCCGAAGCTAGGAAACTACATTACCGGTAGTTGGATTACCGGCGATGGGGAAGGACAGACTTTGTTCAATGCGTTCAACGGCGAGCCGATCACGCAGGCCAGCACCCGGGGCCTGGATTTCGGCGCCGTACTGGATTATGCCCGCCAAAAGGGCAATCCGGCGCTGCGCCGGATGAGTTTTCACGAGCGGGGCCGGATGCTGCGGGCCCTTGCGCTCCACCTCAGGGAACACCTCGAGAAATTCTACCGGATAAGTTATCTCACCGGCGCCACCCGTGCGGACAGCTGGATAGACCTGGAAGGGGGCATCGGGAACCTGTTCGCCTATGCCTCGCTCCGGCGCAAATTCCCTGACGAGCCATTTTGTCCCGACGGCGAAGGGATGCCCCTGGGTAAGGGCGGCACGTTCATGGGGCAGCATGTGCTGGTACCCAAAGAGGGTGTAGCCATTCATATCAATGCCTTTAATTTTCCCGTTTGGGGGATGCTGGAAAAGATCGCCGTCAATTTGCTGGCAGGGGTACCGGCGGTGGTAAAGCCTGCTACGGTGACGTGTTTTCTTACCGAAGCGGTCGTCCGCGAGATCGCCGCGTCGGGCATCCTCCCCGATGGCGCCCTACAGCTGATCTGCGGCAGCGCCGGTGATCTGCTGGATCACGTCGCATCCCAGGATGTCGTCACGTTTACGGGGTCGGCGAGCACCGGTCTTCAACTCAAGGCGCATCCCGCGATCCTGCGCGAGAGCACTCCGTTTAACATGGAGGCCGATTCGCTCAACTGCCTGGTTTTGGGCACGGATGTGGAGCCCGGGATGCCGGAATGGGATCTTTTTATCAAGGAGCTGCGGAAGGAGATGACGGTCAAGGCCGGACAGAAGTGTACGGCGGTGAGACGCATCTTTGTCCCGGAAAACCGGCTCGAAGACGCGCAGAAGGCCCTGATCCGGGCGATCGCGCAAACCACCATCGGCAACCCGGAAAACGAAAAGGTGCGAATGGGGCCGCTGGCAGGACAGACACAACGGCTGGAGGTAAGGGCACAGGTAACGAAACTGCTGGCTTCCTCCCAGCTGATCTATGGAGCGCTGGATAACGTGAAGCTCCTCGAAGGCGATGCCGATAAGGGCGCCTTCCTGAGCCCGCTATTGCTTTTGAACGACCGGCCTTTTGATAGCGAAGAGCCACATTCGATCGAGGCCTTTGGACCCGTGAGTACAATGATGCCTTACCGGGATATGGAGGCGGCGATCGAACTTTCAAAAATGGGGAAAGGATCGCTTTGCAGCTCCATCGTGACGGCCGATGCCCGTATTGCCCGGGAGTATGTCCTTGGCGCCGCAACCCATCACGGGCGTATCCTGATCCTCAACAACGAATGCGCTAAGGAAAGCACCGGCCATGGCAGCCCGTTACCACTACTGGTACATGGCGGCCCGGGTCGCGCCGGCGGCGGAGAAGAGATGGGTGGTATCCGGGGGGTAAAGCACTATATGCAGCGGGTAGCGGTGCAGGGCTCTCCTTCGATGATCACCGCGCTCACGGATGTTTATCAACCCAATGCCCGGCAGACCACGGGAGAAAAACACCCTTTCCGAAAATATTTTGAAGAACTACAGATAGGCGATACAGTTATAACGCATAGACGTACGATCACAGAAGCAGATATTGTCAACTTTGCTAATGTGAGCTGGGATCATTTCTATGCACATACGGATCATACATCACTCGCCGATACCCTTTTCGAAAAGCCTGTTGCCCACGGGTATTTTATTCTCAGCGCTGCCGCCGGTCTTTTCGTCGATCCCGGCAAGGGGCCGGTGATGTTAAATTATGGAGTAGAGGAATGCCGGTTTCTCAAACCCGTGTATGCCGGCAGCACCATTGGCGTCAAACTGACCTGTAAGGAAAAGATCGCCCAGGAAAAAAAAGAGGAAAAAGAGCTGCCCAGGGGCATCGTAAAATGGTATGTAGACGTTTATGATGAAACGGGAGAAAGTGTGGCCATAGCCACCATTCTTACAATGGTACAAAGGAGCGGGGCCGTTGGAGACGGCCCGTCCGAAGGACAGACCTGAGAACCTAAAACAATAAATCGCTATGCTCCGAGAAATCAAGGACGGCTATGTAAAAGCCGAACGTCACAATGGCGTAATGACGGTCGAGTTCCATCATCCCCAAAGCAACTCTCTGCCCGGGCCATTATTGGAAGCGCTTACCAGCGAGATCCACAGCGCCGGTCATGATCACGACATCCATGTGATCGTGCTGCGTTCTGCCGGCGACCGTGCATTTTGCGCGGGAGCTTCCTTCGAAGAGTTGCTGGCCATCGAAACGGCGGAACAGGGGTTACAGTTCTTCAGTGGATTTGCCCATCTGATCAATGAAATGCGGAAATGTCCCAAGATGATCATCGTACGCATCCAGGGACGATGTGTGGGTGGCGGCGTAGGCATTGCCGCCGCCGCGGATTACGCTATTGCCGCAGAGGGCGCGGATGTAAAGCTGAGCGAGCTGGCCATCGGTATCGGCCCTTTTGTGGTTGGGCCGGCGGTCGAGCGGAAGATCGGTTTGGCAAATTTCAGTAGCCTGGCGATCGACTCTACCATGTGGCGCGATGCCGAGTGGGCGAGGAGAAGAGGATTATATGCGGAGTTGCACAGTCATGTCACGGAGATGGACGAGTCGATCAACCGTTTGGCGGGTCAGCTCGCACATTCCAGCCCGGATGCTATGCTCCAGTTGAAACAATGTTTATGGAAGGGCACCGAGCATTGGGATCACCTGCTGCTGGAGCGCGCAGCGATGAGCGGGCGGCTGGTGCTGAGTCCTTTTACGAAGACCGCGATCCAAAAATTCAAGAAAAAGTAATATTTTTCTGCAATGGAAAATGGGCCTGACGAGGAAATGCGGTGTTGGCTGCAATTATGGATCGCTAAATAGCGACAGCCTCAAAAATATAGGAGGGGTGGCCATCGGCCACCCCTTTTTTTTAAAGGTCGTCGTACTGGTATATCGGGTCGATGCCGCTCTGGTTCGCTTCCATATCGAACACCGGTTTGATCAGGCCATCCTTGAGTCCATAGACCCAGCCGTGGAGCTGTGGCCGTCGCTCTTGTTTCCAGGCGCGCTGGATGATGGACGTCTTGGCGAGATGCATTACCTGCTCCTTCACATTGAGCTCGGTGAGCCGGTCGGCGCGTTTCTCCTCATCATCGATGGCGTCGAGTTCCTGGCTGTACAGGCGATATACATCCTTGATATTCCGCAGCCACATATTCAGCACGTACTTGTAGTCGTGGTTCGTCATCGCGGCTTTGACGCCGCCGCAGCCATAGTGGCCGCAGACGATCACGTGATTGACTTTGAGGTGATTCACGGCGAAGTCGAGCACGCTAAGCAGGTTCACGTCGGTGTGGATCACAAGGTTGGCGATATTGCGATGGACAAAGATCTCGCCGGGCATGGTGCCCGTGATCCGGTCTGCCGGGACGCGGCTGTCGCTACAGCCGATCCACAGGAATTCGGGTGTCTGCAGTTTGGCGAGCCGTTTGAAATAACCCGGGTCTTCGGCTTCCAGCTCATGGGCCCACGCCTTATTTTCAAGTAATAGTTTCTCTATTGGTTTCATGAAATCGTTTAAGAATGTTACAAAGATAGGGTAACGCCGTCAAGCGAGGTGTACCCGGATATTTTTCAGATGGGCATGTGCCATGAACTCGTGGATCACATCGGTGACATCCTTGTCGATGAAATCAGCGCGTCTTAGATCGATGAGCACCACCGAATCCGCGGGCACGTTCTCCAGCTTTTCTTTGACGATAGGTTTGTTCAGAAAGCTCACGTCTTTCTGCAGCCGGATAAGGTATTTGTTGTTGTCGCGTACGATCATAACCGCCGAGCGGAAATTGCTTCTCACCAGGTAGAAAAGGGCTACGCCGGCGCCGATGAGGATGCCGACGAGCAGATCCGTAAAGAGGATCGCCCCAATAGTGGCTACGAAGGGGACAAACTGGTCCCAGCCCCGGCGGTGGAACTCCCGGAAGAGCGTAGGTTTAGCCAGTTTATAGCCTGTAGTTACCAGGATTGCAGCAAGGGCGCTCAGGGGAATGGCGTTGAGCCATCCGGGGATAAACAGTACGGCAAGGACCAGCAGCGTGCCGTGCAGGATAGTGGACAGCCGGGTCCGGGCGCCCGCTCCGAGGTTGGCCGAGCTGCGAACGATAACCGAAGTAATGGGCAATCCGCCGAGCAATCCCGATAAGAGATTTCCGATCCCTTGCGCCTTCAGCTCCCGGTCGGTAGGGGTACTGCGTTTATGGGGGTCCAGTTTGTCGATAGCCTCGATCGAGAGGAGCGTTTCCAGGCTGGCTACCAGGGCGATGGTGATCCCGGTGGTCCATACCTGATAGTTGCCGAGATATTGCCAACGTGGCCAGTGGAAGACGTCTTTCCAGTTACCCGTATCGCCCAGCGCAGGGAGGTTCACGAGATGGTGTGGCGCTAGAGCGAAGGGGCCGCCCCATCGCTGCAATCCGGTACCCATCGCCACGCCTGCTATGACAACGATAAGCGGCCCTGGTAAGTAGTGGAATAGCTTTCGGGTTTTAAAAAATGGCTGGTCCCACAACACCAAAATACCTATGGACACGGCGCCGATGAGCAGCGCACCGGGGGACAGGCTATCCTTATAGCCGGCCAGATGCGGGAGCTGTTTGAAGATCAGGATCAGGCCGATAGCGGCGAGCATGCCACGGATCACCGAGTTGGGGATATAATCGCCAAAAACACCGGCTTTGAGGCTGCCGAAAAGGAACTGCAGGATGCCCGCGATCACCACGGCCAGTGCGAAGGCCTCATAGGCTGGCAATTTGCCGATGGCCACGGCCACGATAGCGCTAAGCCCTGCCGCGGGACCGCTTACGCTGAGTGAACTGCCACTGATCGCGCCGATGACGATGCCGCCAATGGCGCCGGCGATGATACCGGAGAATAAGGGTGCGTTGGAAGCAATTGCTATGCCGAGACATAGGGGGAGCGCCACGAGAAAGACGACCAGCGATGCGGGGACATCTGCCCCGGCATGCCGAAAGAGTTTTTTCATTTGAGGATGTGTTGAGGTAAAAGAATCCTAATCCCCGCTGCGCGGGGTAAAACGACGCTAATGTCTGTCCTGGCGGACAAACCGCCTCCGGCGGTTTAGCAACAGTTGGGTGGCGGTGTGGGGATGTCGTCGGCATGTCTGCCGGGGAGCGCTACCGATAAAATGTGGAGAACCCCGGCGGTGGGTAGTTTGATACCATGGTCGAGGGCAGGAGAATAAACGGGCAGAAAATGTTTATGCAGATCATCTCCGGGACGGCCGGAATCGCCATTGTGGCTATGCGCCAACTCTTCCGTGGTCTGGCCGCTAAGCAGCCAGCGTATAGTTTGCTTCAACGGTAAAAGCTGTACGCTTAATACCAGCAAAAGAAAGACGGATATGATCTTGCGGATTTTCAAGTGCAGCAAAGATAGCTGTCAAAGTGGGACCGTTCTATACGGTCTCACCGGTTTAACAAAATCTAAATATTTAAACCGCCGTCGACAGTGATCACCTGCCCGGTGAGATAGCTGCTGAGATCGCTGGCAAGGAAAAGTGTGGTGTTGGCGATCTCTTCGGCGCGGCCAAAACGGCCCAGGGGAATGCCTTCCAGGAATTTCTTTGCGCCGTCGCCATCTTTGAGATAATGGGTCATATCCGTTTCGACAAAACCGGGAGCGATGGCGTTGCAGCGGATATTGCGGCTACCCAGCTCCTTTGCTACCGACATGGTAAAGCCCAGGATGCCGGCTTTGGAAGCCGCATAGCTGGCTTGTCCCGCATTGCCGCTCACGCCGACGATGGAGCTCATGTTGATGATAGAGCCTTTTTTGGCCTTCATCATTGGCTTGATGACCTGTTTGGTCATGTTGAAAATGCTGGTGAGGTTCGTATTGATCACATCGTCCCATTGCTCGAGGGTAAGACGGAGGAGCAGGTTATCCTTGGAAATGCCGGCGTTGTTGACGCAGACGTCGACATTGCCGAACTCCTTTACCACATCGTTGACCATCGCCTCACAATCGGCAAAGACCGCGGCATTACTTTTGTACGCCTTGGCACCCGCGCCCATCCCTTTCAGCTTTTCTTCAAGCGCTTTGGCTTTTTCTTCGCTGCTCAGGTAGGAGAAGGCCACGTGTGCGCCGTGTTCTGCAAGTTTCAGGGCAACAGCTTCGCCGATGCCACGGCTGGCGCCGGTGACGATGGCTACTTTGTTTTCGAGTAATTTCATGGGCCAAATATATATCTTTAGCACCTATGAACCGCCCGAAAAATTTACCGGCCGTGCTGCTTGTTTTTTTTGCAGTTGAAACATTGAGCGCCACGTGGTTCCTCAAAATTCCCCACGCGGCACATTGTTGCGCGGTGTTGTACTTCCTTTCGGGCATAGGTATCTCCTTTTTGCTGCTGCGGTTTCCTCCGATGACCCTGCCCCGGCTGGACCGCAAGAGATGGAATACTCCGGCGAATCATTACCGGCTGATCGCCTCGGGGCTGGTGGTCCTGGCCGCATGGTCGTGGTGCCGGTATTGGTTCGACGATACACCCATCGATATCGCCAATGCCGATATGCTGCCCATCATCAAGGTCATGGGCGAACGATTCATCGCGGGTCAGCACAGCGGCGTCTATGATAATATCCCCTGGATCTGGCATGGCATCCGGCCGATCTATCTGCCGGCCATGTGGCTGCCCTATGTGCCGGCCATCTTTCTGGGTATCGACATGCGCTGGGTGGCTGTCGCTGGGCTCCTTTTCGCGTTCATCGTCTTTTTATTCTGTTACCGGCCCAACACCCATACCTATCTTTCGTTCGTGCTCGGGGTGCTGGCGTTCCTGCTTTTCTGGTGGGTGGTCGCCGACAATACCCCGGGGCTCGTGAATATGGCTGAAGAAGGCGTCGTTATCGGCTACTACGTGTTGCTTGTCCTGGCCCTGCTGTCGGGTAGACCCTGGCTAACGGGCATCGCCATCTCGTTATGCATGCTCAGCCGGTATGCCCTGGCGGGATGGGTCCCGGCCTATTTGTTGCACCTGGTGCTTGAAAAAAGGTGGAAGCCGTTGGCTACGATCGTCATCACGGGGTTTTCCTGTTTTGTATTGCTGTTCCTGTTGCCCGTGGGCTGGACAACCTTTTTACGGCTGGCGAAGCTGCCGGGCGACTATATCGCCTTTGCTGCCCGGGTATGGAAGGACAGCCCCGATGTATTTGCCTCATCGCCGGGGTTCGCTTGGTTCTTCGGACCGCATCGGGTTGCGCTTTTGCATCGGCTGTTGCTGGTGCTGAGCTTTTCGGTTCCGTTGATCTTTGTACTGGTTGGCCGTCGCCGGCAGCGAAGCGTAAATCTTCCGCTCGCGGCATTGAAAATAAGCCTGGTGGTATTCTATTGTTTTATCGACGTGCCGTATCTGTATCTTTTCTACACGTCTTGCTTCATGAGCCTGATCATTGTGGCTTTGCTGCTCCGGGACCCGCCGGGCGCTAATGATCGTCCTTCAGACGGGCCGACCCCCGGTCGTCTGCCAGTATAGCCTGGATCTCCTCGATGTATTTGCGGTCGTTGCTCAGTCGGGGGACCTTGTGCTGGCCGCCCAATTTGCCTTTTCGTTTGAGCCAGGAGGTGAAGACGCCTTTTTCAAGCACATGCAGGATGGGCATGCGCAAAGCGATACTCTTATGGCGTTTTGCTTCGTAGTCGCTGTTGATACTTTGAAGGGCCTTGTCGAGCTCGAGGACAAACCGGTCGAGGTCTTCGGGCTTTTTTTCGAATTCGACGAGCCATTCGTGTGCGCCATTCCCCTGGTCGCCGAAATACACCGGCGCCGCCATATAGTCATTGACTACGGCGCCCGTTCGCTCGCAGGCGATGGCGATGGCCTTGTCCGTATTGTCGACGATGACCTCCTCGCCGAAGGCGTTTATAAAATGCTTCAGCCGGCCGCTTACCTTGATGCGGAACGGGTCACGGGATGTAAACTGGATCGTGTCGCCCAGCAGATAACGCCAGAGCCCGCCATTGGTATTGATCACCAGGGCATAATTCTGTCCTATCTCCACGGCATCGAGACCGATGGTCTCGGGTTGCGCCTTGCCATATTCCTCCACCGGCATGAACTCCATGAAGATGCCATGATCCAGGAAGAGCAGCATCCCATCGTCAAACGGATTGCCCTGTGCGGCGAAGAAACCCTCGCTGGCATTGTACATATCCAGGTAGTAGATGTCTTTGCCGATGAGCTTTTTAAATTGTTCGTGATAGGGTGTGAAGGCGACGCCGCCGTGGATATATAGTTCCAGCGACGGCCACACTTCGGCGAGCGTACTCTTGCCCGTGATCTCGAGGATACGACGGATCAGCACGAGGGTCCACGTAGGAACGCCCGAGATAGAGGTGACGTTTTCGATGATGGTGTTTCTGGCGAGACGTTCGATCTTATCTTCCCATTCATCCAGCAAAGCGATGCTGAGTTCGGGAGTCCTGATCCAATGCCCCCAGAAAGGCGAATTCTGGAGCAGCACGGCGCTGAGATCGCCAACATGGACATCCTCGTTTATCTGGCTGATCGTATGACTGCCCCCGATGACCAGGCCTTTTCCGGTAAGCAGGTCGGATTCGGGGTTGAAGTCATAATACATAGTCAACACGTCCTTGGCCCCTTTGTAATGACAGTCCTGGAGGCTTTCTTCGCTCACGGGGATGAACTTGCTTTTGTCACTGGTAGTGCCGCTGCTTTTGGCGAACCAGTTGATCGGGGTATTCCAGAGAATGTTCTGTTCCCCATTCATGATGCGCTGTATATACGGTTTCAAATCGTCGTATTCGTGAATGGGAACGGCCTGTTTGAAGTCGCGGATGGAGAAGGTTTTGGAAAAATTGTATTTCCGCCCGAACTCCGTGTATTGTGCCGAGGTAACCAGGTGCTGCAAGACTTCGCGTTGTATCGCTATTGGGTTCTGCATCCAGTGTTCGATACGCCCCAGGCGGAATCGGGCAAGTCTTGATATGGCCGGGCTAAGTAATTTCATTGGTTCATCTATGGCAAAATAACTAATCGCCGGGACATGGCGAAGAAAATCGCTGCGCGGCAAGGCGGGCTGCAACCGGAGTTCCAGGGATTGGGGAAGCTTTACATAACTTCCTGAAAAGCAGGGTTTCTTCAGGGGACTTTAGCTGCCTTGGGGTCTTCATGCCCCAGGGCATTCCTCTCTTCGGCCTGCCGCGCTTCCTCGTGGAGATAGTCTTTTCTTTTAAGTTCAAAATTTCGGCCAAGATAAAGCCGCCTGACCTGTTCGTCTTCGGCGAGTTCTTCGGCGGAGCCGTGTTTGAAGATCTTACCGTCGATGAGGAGATAGGCGCGGTCGCAGATGCTAAGCGTTTCGTTCACATTGTGGTCGGTGATCAGGATGCCGATGTTCCTGAATTTGAGCCGCGCTACTACGGTTTGGATATCTTCGACAGCGATGGGGTCCACGCCGGCAAAAGGTTCGTCGAGTAAAATGAACTTAGGATCCACGGCCAGGGCGCGGGCGATCTCGGTACGCCGGCGTTCGCCGCCGCTCAGGGAGTCGCCGTTGTTCTTGCGGACATGATGCAGGTGGAATTCATCCAGCAGGGCCTCCAGCTTTTCTTTTTGCTCCGCCTTGGTGAGCTTGGTCATCTCGAGCACGGCACGGATATTGTCTTCCACGCTGAGTTTACGGAAGACGGAAGCCTCCTGCGGCAGATAGCCGATGCCCATCTGCGCCCGCTTGTACATGGGCTGACGCGTGATGTTGACATCATCCAGGAAAACGTCGCCGGCATCCGGCTTGATCAGGCCCACGACCATGTAAAAGGTCGTTGTCTTACCGGCGCCATTGGGCCCCAGCAAGCCGACGATCTCACCTTGTTCCAGCTTTACGGAGACGTGGTTCACCACGGTCCGATTGTGGTAAGTTTTTACAAGGTCTTGGGAATGAATGGTCAGGCTCAAGTTTATTTAATTTGCCCGCAAAAATAAGTCCCGAAAGCGAAGCTGCAAGCTCCCTGCTTTAAATTTATAGGTGTTTTAAGAGTATTAACTAAATTTGCGGGCCAAACGAGCCGGAGGCTCGCAGGCCGAAGGCCCAATTATTAACTATGAAGGTAATAGATCATATCAATACAGCGCAGAGTCCACTGGTTTCGTTCGAGATCCTGCCCCCGCTTAAAGGTAAGACCATCAGTTCGATATATGAACACCTCGATCCGTTGATGCAGTTCGGTCCCGCATTCATCAACGTGACCTATCATCGCAGCGAGACGATGTTCAAGAAAAAAGCGGATGGAACGTTCGAAAAGGTGGAGGTCCGGAAACGTCCGGGCACAGTAGGTATTTGCGCCGCGATCATGAACCATTACAAGGTCGATGCCGTTCCGCATCTTATCTGCGGTGGTTTCGCCAAACGTGAGACGGAAGACGCGTTGATCGACCTGCATTTTCTGGGGATCGACAATGTGCTGGTTTTGCGGGGTGATGCCGCCAAGAACGAAAGCTCTTTCGAGCCGGAACCGGATGGACACCGCTATGCCCTCGATCTGCTGAAACAGGTCGCCTGTCTCAACCAGGGTATCTATCTCGAGGAGGACATTAAGAATGGCGGAAAGACCAATTTCTGTATCGGCGTCGCCGGCTACCCCGAAAAGCATTTCGAAGCGCCGAATCTCGAGACCGATCTGATGTATCTGAAAGCCAAGGTCGCGGCCGGCGCGGAATACGTCACCACGCAAATGTTCTTCGACAACCAGAAATATTTCGATTTCGTCAAGATCTGCCGTGAGCAGGGTATCAATATCCCCATCATACCCGGGTTGAAACCCATCACAAGCAGGAAGCAGCTCAGCATGTTGCCGAAGGTCTTCCATGTCGATCTGCCCACGGATCTCTCCAATGCCATCCTGCAATCCAAGACCGATGCGGAGGTGGAAAAAGTAGGCACGGAGTGGCTGATCCAGCAGAGCCGCGAGCTCAAGAAGGCAGGCGTACCCGTGCTCCACTATTATACCCTCGGCAAACCCAAGGTGATCGAAACGGTGGTTAAGGCAACGTTTTAAACACTTTCTCGTCGACCCTCACCGGGTATTTCTTTTTCAATTCGGTGATCCACTGGTCTTCCATCCAGCTCTGATAGTCGTTGATCACGAAACCGCGGGCATCGTGAAAATTGCGCGGCGCCCTGTTGTGATAGACGTCGAGGATATAGGCGAAGCTTACACTGTGGTCCACCGCATTGGTAGCGAAGGGCGTGTACACCATGGGGTTGAGCTCCATTTTGGTGGGGTTGGGGATCTGCGCAAGTTCATAACGGCCGGAATCCGCCTGGATCGACATCGCCGAGCTGTCCGTCATCTCGCGCCAGTAAGCTAGGGGATGCGAGACCAGTTTTGCTTTCAAGGCATCCGCAATACCCTGGTTCTTACAGGTGAACAGCAGGGCGTCGGCGCTGGCATCCCACCAATATTTGTCCTTATGACCTTCGTAGTAATTCCTTAGCCCCGCGCTGTCGAGGGAGGCTTTATCCCAGATGCGGCGTTGCATGATCTCGAACAGCAGATTGCCTTCCTTGAATTCCGTGAGCTGAAAGGCGAAATCGGCATTATACTCCTCGAGATGATTGCGGTAATAATCCTGCGCCATCCGTTCGACCCAGCGATCGAACAGCTGTTTGTCGGCCCGGGAACCGCCGGGGCGCTGGCCGCGTACGGAGCGTACATAATCCAGCCATTCCTTGAGGGTATAGGCCTGGCGGGCAAAAGAGATCAGCGTCGTGGAGTAATTCATCCCGCGAAAGGAGGAGAGACCGGTGTTCCGCATGGCGCTATCGGTAAAGGCCCAAAGGTCCGCATCGGCGAACTCGAACCGATGGAAGCCGGTTTGCTGTTCGATCCGGGCTAACAAGGCCTTTCGGGATACTTCGATACGCGGATCGTTCATCACCTGCTGTTTCAGCTGGGACCGGGTGGCCTCATCCAACCCGGTGGGAAAAGGTTTCCGGGCGATGCGTTTCAGGATATGATAGCCATAGACGCTCTCGATTGGCTCGCTGATGGCGCCGTCCCTGTCGAGGGCGAAGGCGGCGGTTTCAAAGGCCGAATCATAATGGCCGACGCCGAATTCCGGCATTTCGCCGCCGCTCTGGTAGCTTAGATTGTCGCCGCTATAGACCCGCGCCATGGTAGCGAAATCGGCGCCATTTTGGAGCTTGTGGTAAACGGAGTCCGCCCTGCGCCGGACGTCATCGCGCATGGCCGCGGTTGCCCCCGGGGGGAAAGAGAACAGGATCTGCGCAATCCTGATCCGGCCGAGCGCCTTTCGCTCGTGCTCGTTGAGAAAGATATGGTAACCACCCCCGGTTCGGTAAGGTTTGGAGAATTTTCCACCAGGCGTCGAATAAGCCAGGGATTCCAACTCATAGGGGAGGGTAAAAACGGTGATATAGCCGACGTCGCCGCCATTGGTCTTTACGCTCGGGTCATCTGAATATTCCCGGGCTACCTCGCTGAATTTTCTGCCTCTTTTAAGGGCGGCATAGGCAGCCATCGCCTTTTCATACGACTTGAGCGTATCGGCCGGCTGGGCATCCTTTGGCAGCGTGATCAGGATATGGGCCAGACGGACATCTTTCTGTCCGCGTTCGAAGGCCTCTTTTACCAGCTTTTCGAGACTGCTCTCGTCTTTGAGATAGGTCTCGGCCACCTGGTTACGGAAATTCTGCAGTTCCGTGCGTTGGGAAGGGAGCGTGTCGAGCTGGGCGTCATAGGCTGCCTGCACCTTCAGCTTATAGCGGATATAGAGATCCAGATAGTCGCGATAGGATTTTTCAGCGGGTTTTTGACCGCTGTTGTTCTTATTGTAGGCTTTCAGGAATTCGTCTTTGGTCACCGGGTTGCCGGCGACGGTAAAAAGAGTTTGTGCGTGAAGGCCGGACAGCAGGAGCAAAAAGGCGAAAAAAAGAGTGAGCTTTTTGACCGGTTGGCACATATCAATTGGATTTTTTTTGGCGCATTTTCAGAGTTATCACCTCGTCAAGTTGTTGATAAGAAAGCTTTTTCGCGATGATGCGTTTGTCTTTGTCCAGCAGGTAGAGGATGGGGGTCTGATACACGTCGTACAGTTGGCGGAAGCCGGGTTGGCCGGCTTTTTCGACACTGTCCTGGTGTTCTTTGGTCTCATAAACGTGAATCCAGGAGGTTAAATTGTGATCCTTAATGAATTGCAGCCAGGCCTCTTTGCCACCATCTACCATGACACCATAGAGTTTTACGCCTTCCTGTTTCCACTTAGCCTGAAATATAGAATCCACCTTAGGAACGGTCTCTTTACAATGGCTACAGGTCGGATCCCAAAAACAGATGACGATAAAGGGCGCGTCGACACCGTAGAGCGGGCGCGGATTTCCCGCAGTATCGACCAGCTCCATATTGGCGGCGGGTTCCCCGATCAAATTGGCCATCAAGCTATAAGCGCGATCGTTTAAGAACTTGCGGTATTTTTCGGTGAAGAAATCCGTCATCCCAGTATTGATGTATTTTTCGAACAGGTGGACGAAGACGGCGTCCTGACCCATGTATTCCGGGTTCACATATTTCTGAACAAAATAAACCATCAGATATTGGAACATCTGTTTGCTGACCCTGGCCTTCAGCAACATCATATCCACTTCCTGCTCTATAGAATCGGCTTGCGGGGGCACGAGATCCTTATAATAGCGATCCAGGCGGGGCTCGAAGATGGGGGTGCGGGTAAGACGGTCATCGGTAAAATCGACATCGTCCCAATAATGAGCCTTATAATAGTGGTAGGCGTAATTACTGTCGTATTTTCCGCCGGGCTGCCGGGCCGCGGGTGGTACCGTGGGTTCCCGGAGTAGCCGGAAGAGCTCGGCCAGCAGACTGTGGGGGTATTTGTTTTCCAGCTCTTCCCGGTAGTGCTGAAGCTCGTTGTTCTCTTGTTTTAACTTTTCTTTAAGCCGCGTCGAATCGGCATGGGTGCGGGCGGCTGCCAGTTCTTTTTGTGTCGCGGTGATCCCGGCGCCCTTGGTTGCGGTAAACCGGGTATAGCCGAGAAAGACGGTGTTTTCCGGGGAACCGGTAAAGGCGATGCTCGCGGGCAGTTTCGTCGTATCGGCCGAAATGGAGAAGTGCCGGCTGCTGTCGATCAGCAGTTCAAAAAGGATGGCCCTGCTGGGGGAGACGATGAAATACACACCGCCGGTGAGCTTGTCTTTGCCTGTAAAAACGCCGTTGCCACCCGCATCCAGCATGGCGGAATCGGCCAACGCTTTGATCTTTCCATAATAATAGCCGAGATAGACTTTACCACCGGTGTACGGCTTCAGGTGGAGATGGATGGAGTAGCCGTCTTGCGGATAGGCTTTTAGGAGGCACATGCAGGCCACAAGAAACGATAGGATATTCTTCATACTTGGGTAAAAATACGCTAATCATACTATTTTTACACCGTGAGAAAAAGAAACAAGAACATCGTACTGTCCAATATCCTCGTAGAGGATTATGCGGCGGAAGGAAAATCGCTGGCCCGGGTAGACGGCAAAGTGATCTTTATCGAGAATGCGGTCCCGGGAGACGTCGTCGACGTACGGTTATCCAAAAACAAAAAGGATTGGGCCGAGGGACATATCACGGCCTTTCAGCAGTATTCCGCCAGTAGAATCGACCCATTTTGCGCGCATTTTGGCGTTTGCGGGGGGTGTCGCTGGCAGATGCTGCCCTATCCCCTTCAGCTAAAGTATAAGCAGCAGCAGGTAGAAGACGTTCTCCGGCGGATCGGAAAGGTGACACTGCCGCCCGTCACCCCCATCCTTGGCGCTCCCGAGACCAGATATTACCGGAATAAGATCGAATATACCTTTTCCAGCCGCAGGTTCCTGCTTCCGGAGGAGCTCAACAATCCGGAGGTGACGCCGGTGCAGGATGTCGCCGGTTTTCATGCGAAGGGGCTTTTCGACAAGGTCGTGGATATCGACATTTGCCACCTTCAGACGGAACCGACTAACCGGCTGCGTAAGGCGGTGAGGGACTACGGACTGTTGCATCGATTGCCCTTTTATGATATCAAGGAGCACAAGGGATGGCTGCGGAACCTGCAGCTGCGCATCTGCACTACGGGTGAGGTGATGGCGAATCTCGTGATCGGCTATGAGGACGAAAAGCATACCCCGGCGTTGACCGGCTTGCTCGTGCAACAATTTCCCGAGCTGACGACTCTTTTGGTGACCGTGAATCCCAAATGGAACGACAGCATTACGGGTCTGGAGCCGCAAGTCGTGCATGGAAAAGGGTATGTCGTTGAGCAGCTGGAGGATTTCCGGTTCAAGATCGGGCCCAAGTCCTTTTTCCAGACCAATACCCGGCAGGGAGAAGGACTTTATCGTGTGGCCCGGGAATATGCCGAACTATCCGGTCGTGAGAACGTTTATGATCTGTATTGCGGCACCGGCAGCATCGGCATCTTCCTCAGCCGTCAGGCGGCCAGGATCGTTGGCGTAGAGGCCATCGAAGAGGCCGTGGAGGATGCCCGCGAGAATGCGCAGCTGAACGGGATCGGCCATGCCCGCTTCTTTGCCGGTGACGTCATCGATATCTGCCAGGGAGACTTCTTCCAACGTGAAGGACGCCCGGATGTGATCATCACCGATCCACCGCGGGCCGGTATGCATGCGGGGCTGGTGAATCAGGTCCTGGAGATCGGTGCACCCACGGTTGTCTATGTGAGCTGTAATCCGGCCACCCAAGCCCGTGACCTCGCTTTGCTTGACGTCAAATACGCCGTGACGAAGGTGCAGCCGGTGGATATGTTCCCGCATACGCATCATATTGAAAACGTGGTGCAGCTGAAACTTCGGTAAATGCATTATTTTTGAAGACTTTAAAGGAAGAGTATGTCAGAATTTCGCCCGGGCAGTTTCCAGATGATACCGCCAGTCATTAAGAATCTTATTATTATCAACGGATTGGTTTGGCTGGCCGAAATGACGCTGGGCTCCAATATTGCAGATTGGATGTTCAATACGTTCGCCCTGCACGATCTCCATTCCGCGCTCTTCAAGCCGTTTCAGCTCGTGACCTACATGTTCCTGCATGACAACCATGGTTTTGAACATATTCTCTTCAATATGTTTGCCTTATGGATGTTCGGGGCGGTCCTCGAGAATTATTGGGGCGGCAAACGGTTCCTTACCTTTTATATGATCAGCGGCATCGGCGCGGCGGTTTGTCACCTTGCGGTACTGTACCACGAGATGGGACCGGTGATGGATGCGTTCCATTATTTACCGACGGAACAACAGCAGAGTCTCCTTTATGATCCAAGTTTCCGGGTGAATGAACCCACGCTCGGGGCTTCGGGAGCCATCTTCGGCTGTCTGGCGGCTTTTGGCTATCTTTTTCCCAATCAGTATATCTATCTCTATTTCTTTGTGCCTATAAAAGTCAAATGGGCTGTACTGGGCTATGCGGCCATCGAACTTTTCTCGGGCATCCGGGCCTCTGCGGGTGACAATGTTGCCCACTGGGCTCACCTCGGTGGCGGACTTGTCGGCCTGCTGCTGGTGATCTACTGGAACAAGACGAATCGAAGGAACTTTTACTAGCTCGGGACGAAACTATTATTGAACTGTTTCCTGTTCAAAAATGTTAACACAAGAGGCGTGGGGCATAAAATAAATAACCGTATGCGTGTAATGGAAGACAACTATCGCAAGAAGATGACACTGGGGCAGGATGGAAATGCGCTGGTAGAATTAGTGATCGTCAACGCCGTTGTGTTCGCAATCCTGAAGTTCGTATACGTCATTTATTCGTTGAATGCGTCAAACCCTGCGGGTTACCAGAATGTCATTTCCTGGGTGTTTTTCCCGGCCGATCTGGACAAATTATCGAGCCGCCCATGGACCCTCCTTACCTACATGTTTGCCGACCAGCATGTCTTCCGGTTCATCGGCAATATGTTCTGGCTTTGGGCGTTCGGGTATATCCTTCAGGATCTCACGGGGAACCGGAAACTGGTGCCTATCTATCTTTATGGGGGGATTGCCGGCGCAGTCTTCTATGCGCTTTCCTATGCCGTCTTCCCCAAATTGCATCTCCATGCGTCTTTCGCGGAACTGGGCGGAGCCAATGCAGCAGTAATTGCCATAGCCATAGCCGTGACGACGGTGGCGCCCGATTACCGCATCTTTCCCATGATCAATGGGGGTATTCCGCTTTGGATCCTCACTGTGCTCTATCTGATCGTCAATTTCTCCACACTTTCCACCGCCGATCCGGGGCATTATGTCGCCGACCTGGCCGGAGCTGCAACCGGCTTCTTTTTTATCTTCCGGATGCGGCGCGGTCACGACGGTAGCATCTGGATGAACCAGCTCTTCGACTGGGTAAACGATCTTTTCAATCCTAATCGAAAGAAAAGGGCGCGCTCGCCGAAAGATGAATTCTACTATAAAGTCTCCGGCACTCAGCCATATAAAAAGATCCCCAATGTGACACAACAGCGGATCGACGAGATCCTCGACAAGATCAACCAGCAGGGCTACCGGTTCCTTACCGACGAAGAAAAAGAGATCCTGAAAAGGGCTGCTGACGAAGAAGATTTGTAAATTACGGTTTGTCATGGGGTTATTGCGAATAGTCACCCGCCGGGTGTTCATCGTGCTGAACATCATAACGGTCATTCTTTTCCTGCTGGCCTGTGCGAATGCTTTCATGCATCCGGGCCGCTGGCGGGTCATTGCATTGCTGGGACTCCTCTTTCCGCTTTTATTGCTGCTCGTTTTCCTTTTTTTTGTCATCGGCATCTTTCTGCCGGGATGGCGGCGTTGGGCGCTGATCTCATTGCTGGCGCTGGTCATCGGCTGGCCCAATATCCACAGCTTTCTCGCCTTTCACGTCGGGCATTCGTTCAATGAGCGGAAAACGCCGGGCGCATTGCGTGTCATGACCTGGAACGTGCGTGGCTTTGACGAATTCACGACCAGGAAAAAGGGTGCATCCGGCCATCTCGCCAGTATGTTGCAGTTTATCGGTGGGCAACATCCCGATGTGGTTTGCATGCAGGAATTCATCAACTTCGACGTGCCCACGGATAGTTGCGATATTTCGTATATCCGGGAGCGACTTCAGCTTCCCTATTATTTCTTCTCAAGGGACTTTGTCAACCCCCGGCATAAATATGAGTCCGGCGTGATCATCTTGTCGCGTTATCCCATTATAGATACCACCGTCATGGCCTATTCCCGGCCGGGAGGCTTTCATTCTACGGAGAGTTTGATCTCGGCGGATATTCGTGCGGGAAAGGATACCATCCGGGTATATACGACGCACCTGCAGAGTGTGCTTTTCGACAGCAAAGACTTTCATGATATCCAGATCATCAAGAATGTGGACGACAGCATCCTGATGGCCTCCAAATCGCTGGCCAAAAAGCTGGGATATGCTTTTCAGCATCGCGGCGATCAGGCCGAGGAGGTTCGTGCCCAGCTGGATAAATCGCCCTATCCCTCCATTATTTGCGGGGACTTCAACGATGTGCCCAATTCCTATACCTATTTTACGATCCGTAAAGACTGGCAGGATGCCTTCATTAAAAAAGGGTTCGGGATCGGCAGGTCGTACAAGTTTATTTCACCCACACTGCGGATCGACTACATTTTAGCGAGCCCTGCTTTCAACATCCTTCAGTGCCGGAGATTCCCGCTGCCGTGGTCGGATCATAACCCCGTGGTGGCAGACATGCAGCTGGCGTCCAACACCCAATAAGTTGTGCCGGAATTCGCAGTCTGAAATTTCGCGAATCCCGGCAAACGGCTAATGTCTGAGGACTTCGTCGGACCTGCTTAGAACTTCGACCCGAGCCACCGGCTCGGCTCTCGTTCGGGCCCTTCGCTGAAAGCTCGGGCCCAGTCCTCCTCGTTCGCGGGCTTGCGCCCGTGGACAAGCCTCGTCCCTCGGCTTAATGTCGTATCTTCGGAGCTTATGAGCCAGCTGAAAGTACATAATTCCTATACCAGGCAAAAGGAAGTGTTTACCCCCATCACACCGGGACATGTCGGCATGTATGTGTGCGGTCCTACGGTGAGCGGTGAAAGCCATCTGGGGCATGCACGCCCCTTTATTACCTTCGATTTCATCTATCGCTATCTGTTGCATCTGGGGTATAAGGTCAGGTATGTCCGGAATATCACCGATGCCGGTCATTTCGAGGAAGAAGGGCGCGAGGCGGAGGACAAGATCGCCAAAAAGGCCACCTTGGAGAAGCTGGAACCTATGGAACTGGTGCAGAAATATACCAATCTGTTCCATTGGGCCATGCATCAGTTCAATAACCTGGACCCCAGTATCGAACCTACGGCTACCGGGCATATCGTCGAGCAGATCGGGATGATCGAGACGATCATGAAAGAAGGATATGCTTATGAGGTCAACGGCTCGGTATATTTCGACGTAAAGAAATACGCGGCACGTTACCCTTACGGTAAGCTCAGCGGCCGCGTGCTGGATGATCTGCTCGAGACGACGCGTGACCTGGATGGGCAGGACGAGAAACACAACCGGCAAGACTTCGCCTTGTGGAAGGCGGCGCCGCCCGAGCACATTATGCGGTGGAAAAGTCCCTGGGGAGAAGGCTTCCCGGGTTGGCATATCGAATGTTCGGCGATGAGCACGAAATACCTGGGTGAACAGTTCGATATTCACGGCGGAGGCATGGACCTTCAGTTCCCGCATCATGAGAGCGAGATCGCGCAGAGTACGATCTGCAATAAACACGTCCCGGCGCGGTACTGGCTGCATAACAATATGATCACTCTCAACGGGAGGAAGATGGGCAAGAGCTATAACAACCAGATCCGGCTAACGGAGATGTTCACCGGCACCCATCCCTTGTTGCTGCAGCCGTATTCGCCGATGACGATCCGGTTCTTCATCCTGCAAACACATTACCGGAGTACGCTGGATTTCAGCAACGAGGCCCTGCAAGCGGCGGAAAAAGGGTTGAAGCGGTTATGGGAGGCCTATGAGCTGTTGAAAAAGATCGCGGCGGAACAAACGGCGCTCGACCCCGGCGGCACTGCGAGCCCAGCCACGGCCGGCGATCCGGCGTTGGACGATAAGGTGCGGAAGTTGCTCCTGGAGCTCGATGAGTTCATGGACGACGATTTCAATACCGCCAAGGTGCTGGCCAATCTCTTCGAGCTGGTACCGGTGATCAATAGCCTCAAGGGTGGACAGATCCGCCGCGATGCATTGAGCCCGGCCACGCTGCAGATGATGGGTAAATATTTTACCGATTACCTCGAAAATATCCTCGGCCTCAAGGGCGAGTCTGCAGGTGATGATCAGAAGCTCACGGGCGTCATGGAGCTGCTGATCGATATTCGCAAGGATGCCCGTTCACGGAAGGACTATTCGACGAGCGACAAGATCCGCAATCAATTGCTTGAACTGGGCATCGTGCTCAAAGACGAGAAGGATGGGGGAGTGAGCTTTACGTTCGCCTAGCTGTCTGCGCTGCCTGGCTTTTTCGCCCGCAGCACCTCGCGTTTGCCGGGCGGCCCTGGGATTTTCGTTACGACAAATCCTGCGGCGCGGAGTGCCCGCTGGACCGAGCTTTTACAACAATAGGTGACTAACAGGGCATCGGGGGCGAGCCCGCGGTACAGTCTCTCGAAAACTTCCGGCGTCCATAGTTCGGGTTGCGCCACTGGGTCGAAGGCGTCATAGTAGACCAGCCTAGCCGGTTCCCGTAGGGTATAGGCTGCCCCGTCACTGCGCGTTTTATACATTTCAAAATTCGGGTGGAGCGTGACAGGTTTATCCCAGGGAGCGCTATGGAGCCTTTCGAAAAGCGGTTCCCATTCGGGCCGGCCGAGCAGGCGGCAATAATTCAATTGCCGGACCATGGAAAGCGGCAACGGATTGGTTTCTATCGCTTCATAGACGATCGTCCGGCCCGTGTCGGCGGCTTCCAGCATGGACAGCAGGGCATTCAAGCCGGTTCCCAGACCCATTTCAAAGATGCGGATCGGCGCGGCTTCCGTTCCGATGTTTCCGGCGCGTGCAACTCCCGGTCCGGCCGCCGATCCCGCAGCCCCCGCGCCCCACTCGCCGAGCGCCCGCAAGCCGGCGTCGATGTAGATATGCCGGGATTCCCGGAGGGCGCCAAAGGTGGAATGATAGGTTATCCCGCCAGCGCCTTCTATGGTGTGCGAACCGTCATTTGTCACAATTAGCTTGAGCGGCATCGGACAAAATTCTACATTTATTTTTTAAATCTTATATGGAATACCTGGCACATCTCTCCAAGGACCGGAAGCTGAAGAAGCTGCTCGAGCATCATACTCCCCTTAGCATCGGCAAGCGCAAGGAGATCCATTTTTACCTGATCGCTTCCATCATGAGCCAGCAACTATCCACGAAGGTGGCCCAGACGATTCGCAACCGGTTCCTCGCGCTGTATGGGGACAAGGGGATCCCAAGTGCGGCGGAGGTGCTGGCTACGCCGTTCGAGACGTTGCGGGGGATCGGGCTATCGAATGCAAAGGCACGATATGTGCATAATGTAGCTGAATTTGCCGTCGAACACGGCATGGATCACCGTAAGCTGGGGAAAATGAGTAACGAAGAGGTGATCGCCTATCTCACTCAGATCAAGGGCGTGGGACGATGGACAGCCGAAATGTTGTTGATGTTCAGTCTGGGCCGGGAGGATGTATTTGCGATCGACGATTGGGGTGTTCAGAATGCCATGATCCATTTGTATAAATTGGATCGAACCGACAAGAAGGCATTTCGGGCGGAACTATTGCGCATCTCGGCGAAATGGAGTCCTTATCGGACCTATGCGTGCATGCACTTATGGCGATGGAAGGACAACAAGCCGGCAGTCGCCGTGAAGAAAAAGTAGTATATTTACGCTGACCGATAAAAACCGCGAATTCACCGATTTCACGTAGACCCGGTCGGCATGTGATCCGTATTCAGAAATAACCGCCTGATCATTATCGTTAACCTTAAAATTAAAGTTGTGAGTAAATTGAAATTTTTTCTACCCGCCGCCATCTTATTCGGAATGTTCTCCGTTACAAGCTGTACAAAAAAGAATACCTATAACACGGTGGTTCAGGACAGTATATATTATTCGAAATGGGTTCCTTTGAGTATGACAATGCAAATCGATGCTACGAGTGGTGATACATTTTATGTACAGGCTATTAACGCGCCGAGGATTACTGCCAGTATCATCTCGCATGGCGCCGTGCTTTGCTATTATGGATTTCCGAGTTCAGCAACGGATACCACAGTTTATACTGAGTCAACTATGCTTGGGCTCAACCAAACTTTGACGGCATATTCGCCAGGCCAGATCACGATTAATTCTCTTTATGACCTTACCTACTCCTCTTCCGCAGGTTATTTGTTCCGATATGTCGTCATTCCCGCAAATGTCCTTACGACTTCGTTCAATGGGATGACACAGCAGCAATTGGACAAGATGAGTTTCTCAGATCTACAAAATGCGGTTAATAATGCCAAGCAGACGTCTGGAAATACTTTCAATCCTTAGGATCAATCAATCGATCATAATTAGCGGCCGGCTGTTTCAGCCGGCCGCTTCGTTTTTATAAATGTTATTGTACCGTGATCGATCCGCTACCCAGCTGGCCGGATAGCACTCCGGGGGCTGTATCTTCCTGAGTGTAGTAATCGTAGGTTCCTGCCTGTGGCAACTGAACGGTAAAACCATTTAGATCGGTGCCGGCCTGTGAATATTGCTGCCAGGTGCCTGAGCCTTCGAGAGTATAATAAAAGGTTACGATCGGCGAGAATCCAATTGCTGCATTACATGCGGTGCCGCATGTCGTGACACCCGGGGTGACATCCAGTGTAAATGTTCCGTTGCCGTTCGAGCTAAAGCCGGCGACGATGTCGTTATATGTCTGGTAGACATTGGGTACAATGCCTTCGGTGTTGCTGCCGGCTCCATGTTCCGTGACCGGGCCCCCGCCACGGCCGCCGGGAAAGGCAGGAACCGTGTATGAAAACGATAGCATTTCATACAGGCTGTCGCTACTACAATAATTGTTGTCGTTGAGAGTAGTGAGGGCAACGTGTATATAGTATTTTGTATCTGTTGCTCCCGTCGGCAAAGTTACAGTTGCAGTGCCAACGATGACCAAAGAGCCGCTGGTCGAATAAGTACCTACAGTCAGGGAGCCTGTTCCCGATGGCGCTCCAAAGGTATTTGGAAAAAGTACTTCCCATGCAAACACATAGGTCCAGGTGTTGCTGCTACAGTCATAGGTCTTTGTATAACCATTGTAGGAAGCAGAAATCCCGAACGTCGTTGTCTTAGCACCATCGGTTTCTTTTGAAGCGGTGGTCTTCAATAAATTCGCGAGACTGCTAATACTGGTGATGGGGTTGTCTGAAACTACAGTGTTGACCGCAACATGTTCTGGCACATTGATCGTTGTTGTAG
>JAICXX010000268.1 GCA_025934485.1 Chitinophagaceae bacterium | reverse complement strand
GTGAACTGCGCGATGGTGCGCTTGTTCCCGACTTGACCCGGCCGGGTCTCGGCCTTGTATTCAAAGACAGGGAAGCGCAGCAATACCGGGTGGCATAGTTTTTCCAAGCGTAATGGAAACTTTTTGAGATGGACGATACGTATCAACCCCATGCCAACAGCCACAATAAATATGAGCTGTTCTATAATAACACGTATTATGATACCCGTTATGTCACTCCGCAATCCGAGGGCGTCGATGTCAAAGGGCTTGAATTCGAGCTGCGGTCGGCTATTTCGGGCGAAGTGCGTTTCGATGCCGGCAGCAAGGCTACCTATAGCACGGATTCGGGCAACTACCGGCAGATCCCGCTGGGTGTAGTCGTGCCGCGAACCATGGCCGATGTCGAAGAAGTAGTCGCGATCTGCCGGCGTTACAAGGCGCCACTTGTGAACCGCGGCGGCGGAACAAGCCTGGCGGGTCAGACGTGTAATGTGGCGGTGGTGATGGACATGTCCAAATATTATAACAATGTTCTACATCTCGATGTCGCCGCAAAGACCATAAAGGTGCAGCCGGGTATCGTGCTCGATCACATGAAGGCGCATGCGGAGAAGCATGGGCTTACTTTTGGTCCGGACCCGAGCACGCATAACCATTGTTGCATCGGCGGCATGCTGGGTAATAACTCCTGCGGTGTTCACTCGATCATGAGCGCCAATTATGGATATGGCGCCAAGATGGAACATAATATTACCGAGATGACGGTGCTCACCTATGACGGGATCAAAATGACCGTGGGGCCCACCTCCGATGAAGAATTTGCGCGCATCGTAGCTGCAGGGGGTCGTCGGGCGGAGATCTACACGCGCATGAAGGCATTGGTCGACAAGTATGCAGATCTGATCCGGACGCGTTTTCCGGATATCCCGCGGCGGGTATCCGGTTATAATCTTGTAGACCTGTTGCCGGAGAAAGGGTTCAATGTCGCCAGTGCGCTAATCGGAACGGAGAGCACATGTGTGACCATTCTCGATGCGACGTTGAAACTGATGCCAAACCCCAAGGCGCGGTCGCTGGTAGTACTTGGTTATCCCGATCTCTATGAGAGCGGGAAAGATGTCAAGGAGATACTGAAGTTCAAACCCATTGGGCTCGAAGGTCTCGACGATCTGCTGATCAAGAATATGGAGCGGAAGGGTTATCATACGGAAAACCTGACCTTGCTTCCCGCCGGCAATGCCTGGCTGCTGGTGGAATTCGACGGTGACAGCAAGACGGAATCGGATGCCAAGGGGCGGGCGATGATGGCGAAATTGAAGGTTCGGAAGGATCCGCCGGAGATGAGCCTATTCGACGACCCGGAGCAGGAAACCCTGCTCTGGAAGATCCGCGAGTCGGGTCTTGGCGCCACGGCCTGGGTACCGGGCGATCCCATCACCGAAGAAGGTTGGGAGGATACGGCGGTCCACCCGGACAATATCGGCGAGTATCTGGCCGAGTTGCGGGATCTTTTCCGGAAATATGGTTGGGATATTCCGCTGTATGGTCATTTTGGTCAGGGCTGTGTGCATTGCCGGGTGCCATTCGACCTGCTGACGCCGGAGGGGCTGGCGGAATACAAACGCTTTACCGAAGAGGGGGCGAAGCTGGTGGTAAAATTCGGGGGCAGCATCTCGGGTGAGCATGGCGACGGTCAAAGTAAGGCCGATCTGCTCGAGTTCATGTATGGCCCCGTGTTGCTGGAGGCCTTCAGGGAATTCAAGGTCATCTGGGACCCGGAATGGCGGATGAATCCCGGCAAGATCGTGGAACCTTATGGACAATTGCGGAATCTTCGCACCGGTGCGCAATATGAGCCGTTGGAGCCACAGACGCATTTTCACTATCCCGATGATTCCAAGCGTTTTAGCCGGGCGGCGCTGCGTTGTGTGGGCATCGGCGAATGCCGGCGGACGGAAGGGGGAACGATGTGTCCGAGCTACCGGGTGACCAGGGAAGAGGAGCATTCGACGCGGGGCCGGGCGCGGCTGCTGTATGAGATGCTGATGGGCGATGTCGTCGATGGATGGAGGGACAAGAACGTAAAGAACGCGTTGGATCTGTGTTTATCGTGTAAGGGGTGTAAAGGCGACTGCCCGGTAAACGTGGATATGGCAACCTATAAATCGGAGTTTCTTTCGCATCATTATAAAGGAAGGCTGAGACCGCGAACGGCGTATGCATTCGGGATGATCTACTGGTGGTCGCGGCTTGCGGCGCTTGCTCCCGGGCTGGCGAACTTCTTTACGCAGACGCCGGGGTTGTCGCGGTTCTCGAAATGGATCGCCGGCATTGCGCCGCAGCGGAAGATACCTGCTTTCGCTTCACAGACGTTTAAAAGCTGGTTTTTTAAGCGCCCGCTAATTCCCGGGAAACCCTGGGGCAACCGGCCTCAGGCGGGTGAACGGCCACCGGTGATCCTGTGGGCAGATACTTTCAATAATCATTTCTTTCCCGATACGTTGAAAGCGGCTACGCAGGTGCTGGAAGCGGCAGGTTTCCGCATCGTGATGCCGAAGGCATCGCTTTGTTGTGGCCGGCCGCTGTATGACTATGGGATGCTCGACAAAGCAGAGGCATTGCTGCGCAAGATCCTCGATACGCTGCGGGAAGAGATTCGCAACGGTGTGCCGGTGGTAGGGCTCGAACCGAGCTGTGTCGCCGTTTTCCGCGACGAGCTGGTCAATCTTTTCCCCGATGACGAAGATGCCCGAAGGCTGAAAAAGCAGACGTTTACGCTGGCGGAGTTCCTGGAGAAGAAGGCGCCGGATTTCGTTATCCCACCGTTGACGAAGGAAGCGCTGGTGCATGGTCACTGTCATCAGAAGGCTATTATGAAGATGAAATCGGAGGAGGCCCTCTATAAAAAAATGAAATTGAATTTCCATCAGGTGGATTCGGGGTGTTGTGGGATGGCGGGGGCGTTTGGTTATGAGGCAGGAACCCATTATGATGTGAGCGTAGCGGCCGGAGAGCTGGTATTGTTACCGGCAGTACGGGAGGCGTCGCGGGATGCTTTGATCATCGCGGATGGCTTCAGCTGCCGCGAGCAGATCCTGCAGCAGACGGACAGGAAGCCGCTTCATACGGCCGAGGTCGTTGCGATGGCCCTGCGTCAGGGGCAGACGAGTTTGGTGTTACCGGAAAAGGAAGGTCGTGAAAAAATAAGTCACTAAGCAATGAATAGACATCGTAATCCCGCGCCAGGCGGGCCAGGTCAATTCTCGCCCTGGACATGCGGCGGCAAGACTGGTATCGGCCGGGCTCTCAATCCAGGATCGGAGGTAAGCTTTACTATCGGCAAGGGTGTGCTCAATGAAGTCTATTTCCCCCGCGAGGATATCGCCTGTATCCGCGATTGCGCGTTCGTTGTCGCGGACGGGAAGGATTTTTTTTCCGACGAGCGATCACAGACCGTGCAAAAGCAGCGGATGATCGCGGCGGGTGTTCCGGCGTATAAGCTGGAGAATCATTGCCCCGAGGGTCGCTACCGCATTCATAAAACCATCATCGTCGATCCCCGCCGGGACGTGGTGTTGCAAAGGATCCAGCTGAAGGCTGATAAACCGGAATTGCGTTTTTATCTTTATCTCAGTCCTCATTTGCGGAACCAGGGGGCACATAACGAGGCGTGGATCGAAGACTTCAAAGGGATGCCAATGCTTTTTGCCACCGGGGATGGTTTGTCACTGGCGGTAGCGTGTGACGCCGGCTGGCGGCAATCTACGGTAGGTTTTATCGGTGCTTCGGATGGCTTTTCGGATATCCGGGATCATGGGGTAATGACGCGCCTGTATGATTATGCCGGTCCGGGGAATGTTCAGCTATGCGCCGAACCGGAGACCGCGGGTGGCGAGATCGTGATCGCCATAGGATTCGGGCATAGACCGGAGGATGCGGCCCAAAAGGCGAGATCGAGTCTGCTCGACGGATTCGATTTTTCAATGGAACAATATGTCCACGAATGGAAATCGTGGCATGATAGTCTGGCCGGGAAAAGGCGGAAGAATGCGGTCAAGGCAAAATATTTGCGGGAGAGCGCGGCGGCCTTACGGATCAGCGAGAGCCGGCGGTATCCCGGGGGGATCATCGCCAGTCTTAGTGTACCCTGGGGAGAGACGCGGGGTATCAATGACGGGCTCGGCTATCACCTGGTGTGGCCGCGCGACCTGGTGGAGAGCGCCTGGGGGTTTATGGCCTTGGGCGCGGAAAACGATGCGTTGCGCATCATCAACTATTTGTTCTCGACGCAGGATGGGGATGGCAAATGGCCGCAGAATATGTGGCTGGATGGCAGGGCGTGTCTGCCTTCGTTGCAATTGGACGAGGTAGCATTGCCGTTGTTGTTGCTGGACAGTTGTGATCATCGTGGCTTGCTCGACAAGGAACGACGATGGCGATATTTGCCTTTTGTACGAAAAGCAGTGACATTTTTGTTGCGTCATGGGCCCTACTCGCCCGAGGACCGATGGGAACAGCAGGCGGGGCTTTCGCCTTTTACGCTGGCGGTGCAGATCGCGGCGTTGCTGGCCGCGGCGACAATGCTGGAGCATTTTGATGAAAATGTCCTGGCGGACTATTGCCGAACGACGGCAGACTATTGGAATTCGCACATCGAGGACTGGACGTATGTACGGGGGACGAAGACGGCTTTGAAGCATGGGGTGGACGGTTATTATATGCGGATAAATCCCTGGTTTGCGCCGGCAGAGGAAGTCCGGGACCGCGTCATTCGGATCAAACATCATGGGGGAACCGGGGGTGATGTCCCGGTGGGCGACATGGTGAGTGTGGATGCGCTGGCGCTGGTACGTTTTGGATTGCGGCGGCCTGATGACCCGTGCATTTTGAATACTCTTCGCGTCATCGACGGAGAGTTGAAGAGGGAGCTTCCGCAGGGGCCCGGCTGGCGGCGATTTACGAAGGACGCCTATGGCGAAGATGAGCGGGGGCAGGCATTCGGGGTTACCGACCATGGGCAGGGCCGGTGTTGGCCGTTGCTAACCGGCGAGCGTGCCCATTATGAACTTGCGGCAGGCAATGTCCAGGTAGCCAGAGAGCTTTTCAAAGCGATGGAAGACTTTAGTTACAAAGGTTTTTTTCCCGAACAGGTGTGGGATGCGGATGATATCCCCGAAATGGGGCTTTTCAAGGGGCAATACACAGGCAGCGCCATGCCGCTCACCTGGACACAGGCGGAGTATATCAAGCTGGCCGTTAGCCTCAAGCAGGGATCGATCTTCGATATGCCCACGCACACACAACACCGGTATATCAAGCATGAACATCGTAGTTCGCTGGCGGTGTGGCGTTTCGACCGGCCTTTTGTTGTACCGGGATATGCACCCGACCTGTTACGGCTCGAGCTTTTTGCGCCGGCGCGGGTTCGGTGGTCGACGGACGGATGGAAAACGGTGGCCGAAGATGCGGTGGTCGACGTCGTGGATGGACTTTACTATATCGACTTGCTGGTGGCGGGAGCTACTGGTATCGTCTTTACCTTTTTCTGGACGGAAAGCAAGCGGTGGGAAGGGCGCGATTTCCGGTTATCGTTTATGGCCATGACTCCTGCTGTCGCTGAGCCTGCTCGTGAGCTTGTTACCAGCGAGCATTGAGGCGAGGACCAGTACACCTGCGGCGGTGGTGATGAACCCGCGGTGGAGGGCGGCCCAGAGCGTGACGCTACGGCTCGAGGCCTCGTCGCCGAAGCCGCCGTGCATGCCGCGGTCTTCGGGTACCGGGTCCCATACGTTGTTCTCCCTTTCCGGCGAGACCGGTTCTTTTGTCTGCTGTCCCTGGTAGCCATTTCGGGCGAGGACATGGTCGGCATAGGACGGGCAGACCTTGTTACCGATGATGGCCTTGTAGGTGGAAGCGCCCACCCAGATGGAGCGGCGGTTGTGTGCGGCGGCATAGAGGATGGCATTCGCAGCCACTTCCGGCTGATAGATCTTGCCCATAGGCCGGGGTTTATTGGGAAGCCTGTTAAGCACCCAGCCAAATTGCGTTGTATTCATTGCCGGCAGCTGGACCATGCAGGTCCTGACGTTGCTTATATCATGCAGCAACTCGCATCTTAGCGAGTCATAGAATCCTTCGATGCCATGTTTGGAACCGCAGTAGGCGCTCTGGAGCGGGATGCCGCGATAAGCCAGCGCCGAACCCACGAGGACGATGGAACCGTGGTCACGCGGCAGCATGCGGCGTAGCGCCGCCATGGTACCATAGACCTGGCCCAGATAGGTGACTTCGGTCACGCGCTTGAATTCCTGGGGGGTGATCTCTTTGATGGGGGCGAAGACGCTGACCATGGCATTGTTGACCCACACATCTATGGGTCCGAAGGTATTTTCGGTGAGCTCTGCCGCCGCCTCGACCTGAGCCGGGTCCGCCACATCCGTGGGTATGGCCAGGGCGTGGCCGCCGAGTGCTTCTACTTCGATCTTTGTTGCTTCCAGCTGTTTCTGACCTCGAGCGAGGAGTGCGATCCTGGCGCCTTCCCGTGCAAATGCATGTGCTGTCGCGCGACCTACCCCGCCGGTGGCGCCGGTGATCACGATGATCTTGTTCCTGTAATTGTATTCCACAGATAGACTTTTAGGCCTATCCGTTCAAAGGTTATGCCCGCGTGCGGCGCTGTCGAGGATCGCCATCATCTGACGGATCATGTTTGTCAGCTCCTTGTTGTCGCTGGGTTTTATGAGGTAGTGTGTGGCACCCAGGTGTTTACAATCCTCCATGTCTTTGATCCGACGGGAGGTGCTCCACATGACCTTTGTCAGCTTTCTGTAACGGGCGTTCGCGGCGAGATGGCGCAACACTTCGGGTCCATTGAGATCGGGCATTTGATAGTCCAAAATGAG
>JAICXX010000378.1 GCA_025934485.1 Chitinophagaceae bacterium | reverse complement strand
GCCCGCCCGCGGGCTACCAGTGCAAGCAGTCCCAACAGACCCAGGCAGGAGACAAAGACAGCCAGCGCGGAGAAATAACCGATGGCCTTCCCCAATTTTTGATCCCGGGTATATTGATCCGCGAGTGCCTTATCCAAAAAACTATATTGAAAATCTTTGCCGGGGAACCAGGCATCCCAATTCTTTTGCAGGAAGGCGATGGCCTCTTTGGTATGATCCGCGCGGATTTTTATCGAGAAGCTGGTCAGGCTGGGATAGTCGACATCCATGACCAGGTCATCGATGGGTGTATAGAGCGACTCGGCGTAAAAATCACGAACGACACCGACGACGACCCCTTCTTTTTCCTTGACGTCGCGTTTGCCGATCAGGCTCATGGTTTTGCCGATGGCCTGGGCGGGGGTCCCAAAATGATAATGTCTCACGGCCGTTTCGTTGATAATGAAGGCGTGGTCTTTATCGGATCCATAGGCCTCGGAGAAATTCCGGCCGGCGGCCAGTTGCATCCCATAGGTGGGGATAAAATTGTAATCGACCCGCAAGTTGAGGGCAAAGAGATTGTCGCTGAATGCAAAGCCTTGCGGGAGCACGCCTCTGCGCAGTACACCCAGTCCGGGTTGTTGGTCGGACAAGGTAACGCCCGTGATATCCGGGTCAGCGAGGATCTTTCCCCGGAAGGCTTGTAACCGGTGATATAGGCTGTCATTGGGCTGGGTGAAGATCGAATTGATATTCCAGGCCCTCACCGGCACGACAAGGGTATTTTCTTTTTCGAACCCCAGGGGTTTGCTCTGTATGAAATTCAGTTGCCGGAGCATGATGAACGTAGCGATCACGAGTCCCATCGAGGCGGAGAATTGAACAACGAGCAGGCTCTTGCGCAACAGCCCGCCCCTACCCTTGTTCCCCGCAAGATCACCCTTAAGGGTCCTCACCGGTTCAAAGGCGGAAATAAAGAAAGCCGGATAAAGACCCGCCAGCAGACCGGTGAGCAGGAAGACAGCCACGAAGCCAAACCAGAGCGGGGCGTCTTTCAGGAGGTCGTAGAAGATAAAATGTTTGTCCGTAAGATCGTTGAATGTCGGGAGAAAAGCCGCAAGCAGGATGATCGACGCGAAAAAAGCCAAAAGGCTTAGCGTAAGCGATTCCGCAAGGAATTGCAAGATCAGCTGTTTGCGTTCGGCTCCCAATACCTTCCTCATCGCGACTTCCCTGGCACGGCGCAGAGAACGGGCGGTGCTCAGGTTCACGAAATTGATGCCCGCGATCAATAATGTAATCAGGGCGATGCCGCTAAAGATATATATCTGTGTGATGCTGCCCACCGGCTCGAGCTCGCTAAGAAGATCCGACCGCAGATGGATATCCCGTACCGCTTGCAGATGGTAGATCATACCCTTGGCAAATGCTGCCGGCGCATGGGCATTGATGAAACCGGGGAAACCGGCGTCGATGGAGGCGGCAGCCTGACGTGGTTTGAGCAACACGTAGGTATAGGAATGGCTGATGATCCAGTTGTGATCCAGGTTCGTTTTGGCCTCCGGCGTAATCGTCGCGAACATGGTTTCGTAACTCGTGAGAAGGTCCATGTGAATATGCGAGTTGTCGGGAAAATCGGCAAATACGCCCGTCACCAATAACGGATATTCGCCATCCAGCCGGATCGATTGGCCTACGGCGGAGGCATCGCCGAAATATCTTCGCGCCGCAGAAGCGCTAAGGAGAACGGTAAAGGGGTTGGTAAGGGCATGTCTGGCATTGCCCTGGAGAAAATGAAAAGTAAAGATGTCCAGAATGGTGGAGTCACCAAAGAAGAATCGCTTTTCTTCCGTTTTATTTACGCCCTTTTGGATCGTCGTGCTGCGGCGGAAAAGGCGCGCCGAGGTTTCGATGCCGGGGAAATAGTCTTTTAGCAAGGGGGCCGCGGCTATCGAAAGCACCGGGAGCCCCTTGTCGAGGCCCGCGAATTTGGGTGTAT
>JAICXX010000041.1 GCA_025934485.1 Chitinophagaceae bacterium | reverse complement strand
TATGACGAATTTTATCCCTGTGTTTCCCCTGGGTATCGTGGTATATCCCGGAGAGACAGTCAACCTGCATATATTCGAGCCGCGCTACAAACAATTGATCAACGAATGTTTTGGCGATGGAAAACCCTTCGGCATTCCCACAGTGATCGACAACAAACTGAATGAGATGGGCACGCTCGTTCGCATCACCGAAGTCGTAAAGGTCCACGACAATGGCGAGCTGGATATCCGCACCGTAGGGCTCCGCGTCTTTCGTATGCTGGAGCTGATCAAATCCATCCCGGACAAATTGTTCAGCGGCGCCATCGTCAATTATCCCGACAATATCGAAGGCCCGGGAAAACGCGAACTGATGCAAAAAGTGGTCAACGCCGTGCGCGAGCTGCATCGCCTGCTCAACATCGAGAAGGATTTTCGGAAACCCGACGACGAGCTTGCCGCATATGATATCGCACATCATGTGGGGCTTTCCCTCGAACAGGAATACGAACTGCTGGGCCTGCTGCGTGAAGAGCAACGGCAGGAATATATCAAGCGGCATTTGGGTAAAGTGTTGCCGGTCATCGCGGAAATGGAGACCCTCAAGGAAAGAGTGAAATTGAACGGACACTTCAAAAACCTATCTTCGTTCAAATTTGAGGATTAACCATGCCTACGACTACGCTTTGTTTTGACTTCGGCAATACCCGGATGAAATGTGCTGTCGTCGTCGACGGTGCAATAATAAAAGAGCAGGTATTGGCGGATGACAACGAAGAGACGATCCGCGCGCTTATCGACCAGTATCATCCCGACCGGTCGATCCTCAGCAGCGTCATCGATCATAACCCCGCAATGGAAGAGCTGCTCCGGCAGAAGACCGGCTTCCATAAGCTGGATCATAACTCCCGCGTTCCCGTCACCACGCCCGTGGGCAAACCCGAGACCATCGGCGCCGACCGGCTCGCCCTCGTGGTAGCCGCCGTGACCCTTTTCCCGGGGAAGAATAACCTCGTGATCGGTCTCGGGTCCGCCATCACCTACAACTATGTCAACAAGTACAACGAATTCGTCGGCGGCGGAATCTCCCCCGGCATGGAGATGCGTTTCAAATCGCTTCAGGCCTTTACCGCGAAACTGCCGTTGGTTAAAGCAGACTGGAATTTTCCACTCGCGGGCTACGACACGCGGACCAATATCCTCAGCGGCGTGATCCTTGGCATGGCCAAAGAGGTGGAAGGCGTCATCGAGGCCTACGAGGAGCGCTACGATAACTTTAACGTGCTCTTAAGCGGCGGGGATGCAGTATATTTTACCCGCCACTTAAAAAAGAAGATATTTGCCGATCCATATTTAATCTACAAAGGTTTGTATGCCATCAGTGCCTTTAATCAATAGGATCTTGCTGTTAGCGGTGGTCGCCTGCCTGGCAATGGCCTGCGGACAAAAAAAAACAACGGCGAAGCCTACGGGCCCGCGGAAGATCGTGCCGGAAGAGGTCGACAGCATCGTGAGCATGCTCAGCGAGCCGAGCACAGACCCGCACAACAAACTCTCGGCCAAGGTCAAAGGGAAGCTCACCGCACCCTTTATGCTCGACTACCCACGCCCCGATACGCCCTATGCCGAATTTCCCCGCACCCTGCATGTGGACTTCTATAACGATTCGATGCAGATCGAAAGCAGGCTCGACGCCCATTATGGCAAATACTATATCAACCAGGACAAGGTCTTTCTCAGGGACTCGGTGGTAGTAATGAACATTATCAAGAAAGACACGGTCCATTGCCGGACCCTCTGGTGGGACCAACACACCGAAAGGTTTACCACGGATGACCCTGTGCGCATCTATACCCCCGACAAGATCCTCTATGGGAACGGTATGGAAGCCGACCAGAACTTCCGGTGGTATACGATCAAACATATGACCGGCATGGTACTCACGGCAGGCTCGGGCATCCCGAAACAATAAGCCGGCTACACCGGCTTCGTCCGGTAGGACAAACATTCGCCAATAAATCAAAACTATATGCAATACCGTCGTTTAGGAAGATCAGGTCTGCAGCTAAGCGCTCTTTCCTTCGGGAGCTGGGTATCCTTTCATGGCCAGATCGAAGACACTACCGCCGACGAGCTCATGGGCATCGCCTATGACAACGGCATCAACTTTTTCGACAACGCCGAGACCTATGCCGACGGGGAGAGTGAGCTCATGATGGGCCGTGTGCTCAAAAAGAAAAACTGGGACCGGACTTCTTACACCGTTTCTTCTAAAGCCTACTTCGGCTCCCGGAAGCACCTGCTCCCCAATCAAACCGGGCTCAGCCGCAAACATCTGACGGAGGCCTGTCATGAGGCACTCCAACGGTTGCAGCTCGACTATCTCGATCTCTATTTCTGTCACCGCCCCGATCCCAATACGCCCATCGAAGAGGTGGTCTGGACCATGCATAACCTGATCACGCAGGGAAAGATCCTCTACTGGGGGACTTCCCAATGGAGCGCAGCCGAGATCATGGAAGCGCATGCCGTCGCCCAGCAATACCGGCTCATCGGCCCCTCCATGGAACAACCGCAATACAACATGTTCGAACGCTATAAAATGGAGCTGGAATATCCGCCGATCTTCCGCAATGCCGGCATGGGCACCACCATCTTCAGCCCCCTGGCGGCAGGTTTCCTCACCGGAAAATACCAGGGCGGCATCCCCGCCGGATCGAGGCTCTCCATGGGCGGTTTCGAATGGCTCAAAAAACGCTGGTTACAGGAAGATCGCATCTATAAGGTCGAAAAGCTCAAAGGTGTCGCCGGGAAACTCGGTACCGCGTTGAGCTCTCTGGCCGTCGCCTGGACCATCGCCAACCCCAATGTCACCACGGCCATCCTCGGCGCCACGAAAAAGGAACAGCTCCTCGAAAATCTCAAAGCCATCGATCTCCTTCCCCGGCTTACGCCCGAAGTGCTCACCGAGATCGAAAATATTCTTCAAAACAAACCACACTTCGATCTGGCTTGATAATCAATGCAATGGCCGGCCGGACCCATGCCCGGCGAGTTTTTAGCCCCGCCTCGAAGCGGGGTTTTTTATGAAATTTCAATTAAACGTTTGTTTAATTCAAACGTTTGTTTAACTTTGCAGAAGCAATTCGAAAAATACATGGCGGCAGATAAAAGAGAACATATCCTTTCAGTAGCAGAGCGGCTTTTTGGCGAGAAGGGATTCGACGGAACTTCGGTTCGTGATATCGCTCAGGCCGCCGGAGTTAATCTGGCCATGATCTCTTATTATTTCGGTTCCAAAGAAAAATTGCTGGAGGCGATGATCGAGCTCCGTTTCGAATATACCTATGGTATCCTGGAAGAGCTCAACAAAGACCAATCCCTGACACCCTGGGATAAGATCGACAGGCTGGTGGATTTTTATGTCAACCGTATCCTCAATAATCTTCCCTTCCACAATCTCATGTTCCAGGAGGCCATCGCCTTCCGGTCCGAAGAGATCAAAGAGAAGATCATCGCGATGAAGATGCGCAACCTGCAACAGATCAACCAGATTATCAAGGACGGTCAGGAAAAGAAATTATTCCGCCAGGTAGACATCCCCATGACGGTGGGTACCATCATTGGGACGATCTCTTCCTATACCCAATCCCGGGTCTATAGCTGTAACATTCTTGCCATAAGAGAAGACGAAGACGACGACGTATTTCGTGAAAAGCTTTCCAAACGCCTTAAAGTACACCTTAAACATCTGTTGAGGGCGCACCTGGATATCCGCAACGATACCGGGCCCGTGGAAAACTAGACGCGATAGCAGAAAAATCATTGAACCCGAAGTTTAAATACAAGCACAACATGGAAAAAAAGTTAGCAGGAGTCTTATGCTTCTTACTTTTTACTGTTCTCGCCGCGGGTGCCCAGCCCAGGACGCTGACCCTGGACGAAGCGGTACAATTGGGATTGCAGAACAGTAAGCAGCTGAAATTATCACAACAAAAGATCGAAGAGTCGCAGACGCGTCTTGCGCAAGCCAAGGATGCCTACTTGCCCAACGCGACGGTGAGCTTTCAATATCTCCACGCGCTGATGTTGTCCCGGCTCATTCAGATCCCGGGCGTCACCAAGGACCCGATCAAGCTGCCCTTCGATTTCCCCGCCTACCTTGGTACGCTCTCCGTGAGCGAGCCAATCTGGAATGGCAACAAGCTGCGATATGCCAAGCAATCGGCCGATATCATGGTTCAGCTGAGCAAGATCGACGCGGACAAGGATAAGGAGGATGTCACCTACCTGGTGATCGCCGCCTATCTCAACTACGACGAGATCCTGGAAAATCAGCTAATCGTAGCGCAGAACATGCAGGACGTGGAAAGCAAGCTCGAGCAGATCACCAAATACGAAAGCCAGGGCCTCGCCACACAAAACGACGTCCTCCGCTTTCAGCTCCAGAAATCGCAACAGCAGCTCACGGAAGTGGAGCTGGAGAACAACCGAAAGGTGGCCAACTACGATCTGAACATTCTCCTGGGCCTGCCGGATAGCACCGAGATCATCCTGCCTGCATTGGACTACAAGGTGAACGAGTCCTTTGCACTGGGCGACCTGATGACCCAGGCCGAGAGCAACCGCCGCGAACTGCAGGACCTCTCGTACCAAACGAGGATCTCCGACATCAACGTGAAGAAACTCCACGATTCGCGGCTGCCTACGTTTTCGGCTACAGGCGGGATGTATTACATCAACCCCACCGGCGAGGTGATCCCGACGCATAACAACCTCATCGCCCCGATCACCCTGGGTGTGGGCGCCAGCTGGGATATCGGTACGCTCTACAAGAACAAGAACAAAGAACGCGAAGCCGAAGTCCAGCGCCGAGAGCTGAATACGCAGCGCGATCAGGCACTCGACGATATCCACGAGGATGTACACAAACAATTCGTGGCCTATCAAACGGCCCAGGCCAAGATCAAATTACTACAGGTCGCCGTAGACCAGGCAAAAGAGAACGAACGGATCACCGAATCGAAGTATCAGAACAACCTCGTGACGACCACGGACCGGATCGACGCCCAGGCGCAATTGTACCAGGCCCGGATCAACCTGCAGCTGGCGCAATCCGAAGCAACCATCGACTACTACAATGTATTGAGATCGACCGGCAAGATCCATCTCTAAAACTAACTTAAAAAACAGCTCCCAAAAACGTCTTAAAGTATATGGAACAGAATAACACACAGAAAAAAGGTCCCAAAAAGCTTGTTTTCCCCATCATCCTGTCGCTGGTGTTGGTAGGCGCCTTGGTCTTTGGGATCAAAGAATACGTTTACTACAGCGCACACGAGGTCACTGATAATGCGCAGGTCGATGCGGATATCAGTCCTGTAGTCGCCCGTGTTGGCGGATACGTCAAGGAGATCCACTTCGTGGATAACCAATTCGTTCATGCCGGGGACACGTTGGTCGTGCTGGATGACCGCGACTACCAGGTCAAGCTGCAACAGGCATACGCCGCCCTGGCTTCCACCAAACAGTCTGTAGATGTATCCCAGGTCCAGGTCAACGAAGCAAAGACCAGCATAGCAACGGCGCTCGCCAATGTACAACAGGCGAAGGTATCCGTTTGGAAGGCCAATGAAGATTTTACACGGTATGAGAATCTGTATAATGATCACGCCATCACCAAGGCGCAGTACGATGACGCCAAGGCCGCCAAGGAATCCGCCGAGGCGCAGCTGGCCATCATGCAAAGCCAGGTTCCCACGCAGACAAAACGCGTGGATGTAAATCAGCGTCAGGTCGGTGCTACCGCCGCTAATCTGGCTACTCGCCAGGCAGATGTGGATTTCGCAAAGCTCCAGCTCAGCTATACGGTGATCACGGCCCCTGCAAGCGGCATCGTCTCCAGACGGAATATCCAGCTCGGACAGCTCGTGCAGGCAGGCCAGACACTTTTCGCCATCGTCAATGAGAAAGGCGTGTATGTCACCGCTAATTTCAAAGAGACACAGATGGAGCCGCTCCGGATCGGCGAGAAAGTAGATATCACTGCCGATGCGTATGCCGATAGCACTTTCCATGGCGAGGTCGAATCGTTTAGCGGCGCCACCGGGGCAAAGTTCTCGTTGTTGCCGCCGGACAATGCCACGGGCAACTTCGTAAAAGTCGTGCAACGTGTACCTGTGCGAATCAAGATCAACGCGGATTCTTCCCTGATGCGGTTACTGAGACCCGGTATGAGCGTGTATGTTGTCGTCCATACGAAAGAGGGGAAGGACTAATCCAAATTTGAATTCAAAATATTAGAGATCATGGCTGAACATGGTTTAAGAAAATGGATCATCACCATTACGGTGATCGTCGCCTCGCTGCTGGAACTGATCGATACCACGATCGTGAACGTAGCGCTTCCCCAGATCATGGGGAATCTGGGGGCGACGCTGGAAGATGCGGGTTGGATCATCACGGGTTACGCGGTGGCGAACGTGATCGTGCTCCCCATGTCGGGCTGGCTGGGTGACAGATTCGGGCGTAAGAATTATTTTACTTTCTCTATCATCGCTTTCACGATCACGTCGTTTCTATGTGGTCATGCGACCAGCCTGGGCGAACTCGTGGCCTTTCGCATATTGCAGGGTCTTGCCGGCGGCGGCCTGCTTTCCACGGCGCAGGCCCAATTGATGGAGACCTGGCCGCGCGAAGAGATCGGCATGGCAACGGCGTTGTTCGGGATGGGCGCGGTCGTGGGTCCTACCGTAGGCCCTACGATCGGGGGTTATATCACCGACCACTTTAACTGGCGCTGGATCTTCTATGTAAATATACCGGTAGGGGCGATCGCGGCCTTCTGCGTAGCGCTCTTCGTAAAGGAATCGCCGAAGTATGCCAAAGGAAAGCCGGTGGACTGGTGGGGCATCCTTTTCCTCGCCCTCGGTGTCGGCAGCTTGCAGGTCGTACTGGAAAAGGGGGAGTCGGAAGACTGGTTTTCAAAGACCTATATTACGGTCCTGGCCTTTACCACCATCATAGCGGCCATCGTCTTCGTTTGGCGGGAGCTCAGCACCGATCACCCGGTAGTGAATTTCCGCATTCTCCGAAACCGAAGTTTCGCGGTGGGTATTTTGACGTCCTTTGTGCTCGGGTTCGCGTTATACGGTTCCGTCTTTATATTTCCCGTATTCTGTCAGAACCTCCTGGGTTTTTCGGCCCAGCAAACGGGTGAGCTGCTATTCCCCGGCGGGATGGCGACCATCTGCATGATGCCCTTTGTCGGAACCATGCTAAAGCGCGGGGTCCCCGGTCAGATCCTGGCTACGGGTGGATTCTTTTTGTTCTTCGTTTTCACCTGGATGTTGTCCAACTCCACCCTGGAATCGGGTATCAGCGACTTCTTTTGGCCCCTGATCGTACGCGGTGTCGGGATGTCCATCCTCTTCGTGCCCCTGACGACACTTGCGATACAGGAACTGCACGGTCCCGAAATAGGTCAGGGTACCGGTTTGAACAATATGATGCGCCAGCTCGGCGGCTCCTTCGGGATCGCCATCCTGACCACTTTGATCCACCTGAAATCGGGTATCGTCCGGAACGACCTCGTATCCAATATCACCGCTTACAACCCTGCCGCGGTATCGCGCAGGACGGAGATCATCCAGGGCTTCATGGGTAAGGGATATTCGTTATCTGACGCTACCCAAATGGCCAATCACGCACTGGAAGGAACGGTCGTCAGACAGACCCTTTTAGTAACCTACGATAATTTATATCTGATCATCGGAGTCTTCGTATTGTTCTGCATCCCGATAGTCTACCTGCAGAAATTTAAAAGGAATGTAGCCCTGCCCGTCGACGCGCATTAGGCGTTGTCGCGGCGGCCGGCCGCGCCCGTCGCGGCCAGGGTTATAAAAGATAAAAGAAAGGAAAAGAACCAACAGAAAGGCAGTCAAAACCCACAGACCGGATCACGAGTCCATGCAAAAAGAAAAGTCCTGAATCTCTTCAGGACTTTTCAAGCTTTTGTACTCGATACTTAACCAACAAGTTCGTGGCCATCAATAGGTACAAATTTTAACACGATTCTTCTTAGGATTTGGATAAAACGTGGATTTTGGATTTCAGTTGAATAAGTTCAGATCGATTTGGGATTCCGGGTCTTTCTTGGATTTTTGGATTCTAACGGGTTTTTCAAGGATTTCAGCTCAATGGATGGTTTCTCTTCGGAAGTTGGATTCGTTGGTTTTTTCAATGGATTTCATTCATTCAATCATTCAGTTTGGCTTTCGTTCGGACATTGGATTTCGGAATCGCTTATCGGTCGTACTTAACAATACAAACATACAATTCACAAGTTCTTAACGCAAGCGCAGAAACGCTCGTTTTCGAAGTTGATGATTTTACGGTCAAAATCGTAGATATACGATGGCCGAATAACGGAATTTTAGCCTATTTTACAGGTAATGAGAACGTTCGACAACAAAACGGTGCTGATCACCGGCGGTAGCCGGGGCATCGGAAAAGCCATCGCCATCCGCCTTGCCGCTGAGGGCGCGAACATAGCGTTTGCGGGCAAGACCGCCGAGCCCAATCCCAAGCTGGAAGGGACCATCTATACTGCCGCGGAAGAGATCGCCAAAGCCGGGAGCGGCAAGGTGCTCCCCATCCAGGGCGATATCCGTTTCGACGAGAGTATCAAGGATATAGTGAAACGTACCGTCGAGATGTTCGGCGGCATCGATATCCTGATCAATAACGCCAGCGCAATCAACCTTTCCGCGACGGAACAGGTCGAGCCCAAACGTTATGACCTGATGCATACTATAAATGTCCGGGGAACCTTCTTTATGAGTCAGGCTTGTATACCTTATTTAAAGCAGGCCCATAACCCTCATATTCTGAACCTGTCGCCGCCGCTTAACCTCGACCCCCGCTGGTTCGGTCCACATCTTGCTTATACGATGAGCAAATACGGCATGAGTATGATCGTTATCGGGCTCGCCGAAGAACTGCGCGGGTACCGCATTGCGGCCAATGCGCTCTGGCCTCGCACGACCATTGCCACCGCCGCCGTGCAAAATGTACTTGGTGGCGACTTCCTGATACAGCGCAGCCGAACCCCCGAGATCGTGGCCGATGCAGCCTATTACATCCTTCAGCGACCTTCTTTTGAGACCTCGGGCAATTTTTTTATAGACGAAGACGTTCTTTCCGCGGAAGGGGTCACCGATTTCACCAAATATGCGATCAACCCCGACCAGAAGTTAATGAATGACCTGTTCCTTTAGTTCATTTCTTTCTGACTTCTTTAGTCGTCTCTCTGCGGGCAACCGCACATAATAATCCTTGGGTAAAAGGCAACATCGTCCTCCCGTCTCGCACGGGAGGTTTTTGTTGTGTGCCTGTTACCAAGCCTCCACACTTTCCGGACCTCAAGTCGTTTTTGGCGCTCGGGCCGCCACCAGCAAGGCCGCCGCGGCAAGCCCGGTGTCCTTGATCAGATTCGTCAGCGGAAATCTTCGCGCGCCCGAATCTGGCGCACTCAATACCGCCGGCAGATGCACTGTGAGCACGATCAGCAATAAAAACAAACACAAGAGAAAGCCCGCAAGGCGGACCTGCTTGTTGATGAGAAACGCAATGGCCGCAGCCACCAGACAGGCGCCGGTGATATACACCCAGAATACGCCGCCGGGAAGAAAGGTGGGGACCATTTTTTGGAAACCGGTACCATTCAGGAAGTGATTAATGCCGAAGAAACCAACAACGAGGGCATAAAAGACCGTACCGATCTTAGAGATGGTTGCATTATCCATATGACAATCGTTTTTAGCCACTTCTAATATAACGAAAAAGGGCGATATATCATGGATAATCTTTGCACATATACTGCGGCGAAAGCCTCGGGTATATCGATTATAGGTCCGCTTTAGGGTGCTCAGGCGTCTCCGTGACCTTTTGCCTCGGACCACATTGTCTATTCAGCGGTCTCAGCGAATCCGCCAGGGCGGATTTATTCGCCGTCATTATGTCTCTTCAATGGTGCTCATGGATGCGCCTCAGGGCGCATCTCTGGCCGCATCTGCGGGAACAGCAGCACATCCTGGATGCTCGACTGACCCGTGAGCAGCATACAGATCCGGTCCAGGCCGAATCCGATACCCGCCGTGGGCGGCATCCCATATTCCAGTGCGCGCAGAAAATCGTGGTCGATGAACATGGCCTCGTCGTCACCCCGTTCCATGAGCTTCAGCTGAACCTCGAACCGCTCGCGCTGATCGATAGGGTCGTTGAGCTCGCTATAGGCATTGGCGATCTCCTTCCCATTGGCCATGAGCTCAAACCGCTCGACCAGGCCTGGTTTGCTCCGGTGCCGTTTGGTCAGCGGACTCATCTCCACCGGGTAGTCGATAATAAAGGTCGGCTGTATAAAATGGCCTTCGCATTTGGCGCTGAAGATCTCGTCGATGAGCTTCCCCTTGCCCATCGAGGCATCGACATGAATCCCCAGCTTCCGGCAGACCTCCCGCAGATCCTCCTCTTCCATATTGCTGATATCGAAACCGGTATATTCCCTGATCGCATCGTACATGGTGATTCGCCGATAGGGCGCCTTGAAATCGATGGTCTTGCCGTCGACCTCCACGGTGGTCCCGCCATTGGTGGCGATCGCCGCTTGTTCCAGCAGCTGCTCCGTCGTATCCATCATCCACAGATAATCCTTATAGGCAACATAGAACTCGAGCACGGTGAACTCGGGATTATGCGTCCGGTCCATCCCTTCGTTGCGGAAGTTGCGGGAGAACTCATATACCCAGTCGAAGCCGCCTACGATCAGGCGTTTTAGATAGAGCTCATTGGCAATCCGCAGATAGAATGGTACATCGAGCGCGTTGTGATGGGTAATGAAAGGTCGTGCAGCGGCGCCTCCCGGAATACTTTGCAGCACCGGGGTATCCACTTCCAACGCGCCCTGTTCATTAAGAAACGCGCGGATGGCATTCATCATCTTCGTACGCTTCACAAAGACTTCCTTCACCTGCGGGTTGACGATGAGGTCGGCATACCGCTGCCGGTATCGGAATTCCGGATCGGTGACCGCATCGAAGGTCTCGCCTTCTTTTTCTTTGACCTGCGGCAGTGGTTTAAGCGCTTTGGCCAACACCGAGAACTCCTTGGCATGTATGGAGATTTCGCCCATTTTTGTCGTAAAAACGTACCCCTTGACCCCGACAATATCGCCCATATCGATCAGGCGCTTCCACACCTTGTCATACAAAGTCTTGTCTTCACCAGGGGCAATCTCGTCGCGCTTGATATAGATTTGGATCCGGCCCGTGCTATCTTGTAAGGCGGCGAAAGAAGCCTTGCCCATATCGTTTCGCCTCATGACGCGCCCCGCGACACAGACCTCCGCAAAGTCGGCGTTGTTCACGCCTTCCTTGAAGCTTTCCTTGATATACGCCGCGGTAGTATTCACAGGGTACAATGCCGCCGGATAGGCATCGATGCCCAATTGCGCTATCTCCCCGAGTTTTTCGCGTCTGATGATCTCCTGTTCCGATAGATGTGATGTGCTCATAAAATTCCCGCGAAGATAAAGCTTCGGCGTCAATTCAGCGCCAGCAACACCTGCCACGCCTCATTTACACGACCTGCATCCAGCAGCGAGACTGCATAAAGGTGCAGCTCTCTTTCCATCTCTTCCGGGTTTACGGCATAATACTGAAAGATCTGTTTTAGCCGCGCGTCGTCAAAAGCCGGATCGACCGTCGGCTGCTCGTGGACATTGGCCAGCTGGCCGAGGTGATTGCCGGTGAGGATACGGCTTTGCCGGATGGGCGCAGGCAGGGCATCCATGCCGATCCCCAGCTTCGTATTGGGCTTCTCCACCTGGAAAAGATTGTCGGCGCCAACTCTGGAGTACCAATCGCCTCCCAGCCGGGCCACGAGGTGAAACCGCTGCTGATCGATGTGTTTCCCGGATGCATCCAGGATAGAAGGGTCGATGTGCATCCGCAGCGCCTCACAGATCACGAGATTGCCGGAACCGCCCTGGTGACCCAGCACCTTGGTCTCCAGCACCCGGCATTCGATCCGCACCTTGCTTTCTTTTACCATGGGCGGCCGCACCAGCGTCGCCGGCTCGGGCGTGAACCCCGCCTTGACGAATTCGTTGACCTCCCGGGGAAAATCGCAACTGGACAAGCTGACCTGCTGGACCATCTCGTAATCCACGATGTTGATCACTACCTCGGGTATCCGGAGCACATTCTCCCAGCTGTGTTTGGTGGTGTTGTCCCGAACGCGGCGATTCGGCGCAAAGATCAAAATAGGCGGCGTTGTGGAAAAGAGATTGAAGAAACTAAAAGGGCTGAGATTCACCTGCCCCTCGGTATCGATAGTACTCGCAAAACAAATGGGTCGCGGCGCAATGGAAGCATTCAAATAAGCCTGTCGTTCCACAGGCGTCAGTGCCGGCAAATCGATGATCATTGCGGTTTCTTTTTCAATGCTAACAATGATAACTCACTCTCCTCCCGAACAATGGTATTGCTTAGGATGCCGAGCCCATCGACCTCCAGCTCCACCCCGTCATTTTCGCGTAGCCACTGCTCGGTATAGTTGGGATCATTAAGTTTAGCCGTGCCATTGAGCTCCAGGAAACATCCAGTGCCTACGGTCCCGCTACCGATCACATCGCCCGGGTACAGGTCGACACCATAGGAAGCCCGCTCTATCAGCTCGGCAAACGTCCAGTCCATATCGGCCAGATTGCCGTCGCTTACCTGCACCCCGTTGATTCGGCACTGCATCCGGAGATTCCAGTTCTTACCCGTATGTCCTTCCTTACAAGGTACCTCGAATTCGGCCAGCTCATCGAGGGATACCAGCCACGGCCCGATCGCAGTAGCAAAATCCTTCCCTTTGGCGGGCCCCAGGTTCAACAGCATCTCCTCCGCCTGAAGGGTTCGCGCGCTGAGATCATTCATGATCATCAACCCCGCGATATAGTCGTCGGCTTCCGCCGCGGGAATATTTCTGCCATGTTTCCCGATGACGATGGCCACCTCCAGCTCGAAATCCAGCCGCTCGAAATGGTCCGGCATACACCGGACATCGCCGGGCCCCTGAATGCCATGATGATTGGTGAAATAGAATACGGGATACTGATCGAACTCCGGGATCATCGGAACCTTGCGGTTACGTCTCGCCGCCGCCACATGCTGCCGGAAAGCATAGCCATCCCGACAAGAGGCAGGGAGCGGCACCGGCGCCAGCAATGACACCGATTCCAGCGGAATAGATTTATTGGAGTGAAACTCCCGCTCCCGGATCGCCAGCTCCCCGGCCTGCACCAGGGGATATAGTTCCTCCCAATAGTTCAGGAACATATTCATCGTATTGGGAATATCCGGGTGGATCAATTCTACATCGTAGATGCGGTCGTCGATCAGCACGCCAAGCTGTTCGTTTTCGTCTTTAAGGTAGCTCACGAGTTTCATGGTGGCAAATGTAGTACCTTTCCTGCATGCAACGGTTTGTCCTTTATTGTCTGCTCTTCGTCCAGTTGACGTCCGTATCCGCCCAAACCACGACACAAACTCAGACCCGGACGGACGCCTTCCTGCAAGACCTGATCCGCCGCCAGGCATCCCCGGCGCTAAAAAATGTACTGGACAAGCCCGATAGTTTTCACTACCAGGTGATCTATACCCGGATCGACCGCGACCGCCACAACCGGCCGCATTTTCATAACTACTATCTGCACGTGAATGCGCTGGATTATTTCAACCCGGCATCGACGGTGAAATTGCCGCTGGCACTGCTCGCACTGGAAAAGGTCCACAGTCTCGAAGGCCGCGGGATCGACAAATTCACCCCGATGCTCACCGATAGCGCGTACTCCGGCCAGAGCACCGCCTGGACGGACACCAGCGCGACAAACGGCCTTCCCTCCATTGCTCAGTATATCCGGAAGATCTTCCTCGTGAGCGACAACGACGCTTATACCCGGCTGTATGAATTTCTCGGTCAGTCGTATATCAACACCCGGCTGCATGAGCTGGGCTATCCCGATATCCGCATTACCCGCCGCTTCGTGCCCATGAACGAGGACGAGAACCGTCATACCAACCCCATCCGGTTTGTGCGCGATGGGCGCGCGCTATACGCCCAGCCCGCGGCCAACAGCGATTTCGTCTTCGATTTCAGCCACCCCTACTTCTATGGCAACGCCCACTACGACGGCCATGACTCGCTCATTCACGCGCCCATGGATTTCACCCGGCACAACAACTTTCCGATAGAAGACGCGCAGCGGATGCTGCAGAGCGTGCTTTTCCCGCGGAGTGTCCCCGGGTCGCAGCGTTTCCATCTGACCCCGGATGATTATCGCTTCCTCTACCAGTACATGTCCGAATTCCCACACGAATCCGCCCATCCGCGTTACGATACCACCGAATTCTTCGATGCCTATACCAAATTCTGGCTGTTCAAGGCCACCGGCCACACCCCCATTCCATCCTATATCCGCATCTTCAACAAACCCGGCTGGTCCTATGGCTTCCTAACCGATATCGCCTATATCGTGGATTTTGAGCACGGGGTGGAATTTATGCTCACCGGTACGATCTATACGAATAGCGACGGTGTCCTCAACGACGATAAATACGACTATGACGCGATCGGCTATCCGTTCTTCAAAGAGATAGGGGATATTATTTACCGGTATGAGCTCAACCGGCCCAGGAAATACCGCCCTGATCTTCATGACTTTCGCATGACATACAATTGAGCGGCGTGTCGGGGGTTTTCGTATTTTTGTACCGTCAATAGCGGCAATCATGAAATTCGAAAAGATCCATAATAAAGGGCAGGCACAGTTGTTTAAGAATCAATATCTTGAGATGTTGACGAAGACCCACCCGCTGGTGATCTGGGGGATGTATATACCCATCATCGCTTTCTCGTTGTATTATAGCGGGGCAAAATATGGCTACTCGGTCCCCTACATCCTGTTGATCTTTTTCGTCGGGATGTTCTCCTGGACGTTTTTTGAATACATTATGCACCGGTTCGTTTTCCATTGGGTGTCGGAAAGCCCCAAGGCCCAAAAGGTGATCTATATCATGCATGGCAACCACCACCACTATCCGCGGGATAAAGAACGCCTGTTCATGCCGCCGGTGCCCAGCCTGATCCTCGCTTCATTGCTTTTTTCCGTTTTCCGCCTGATCCTGGGCGCCACCGGTTTCATGTTCTTCCCGGGGTTCCTGCTCGGTTATCTGCTCTATGGCAGCATGCACTATGCGATCCACGCCTGGAATCCCCCCTTCAAGTGGATGAAACCCCTCTGGCGCAATCATCACCTGCATCATTATAAGGATGAAGGCAAAGGTTTCGGCGTCAGCAGCACCATCTGGGATCATGTCTTCGGAACGATGTTCGATCTGAAGAAGGAAAAGGACGACAAAGAGAAGGTGAAGGACCTCATGTTCGAGAAAACGGCCCGATAGGCCTGGTACAAGTCTTCGTCCCGGCTGTCACCGCCGCGGCCAACCCCCTCACCATCGCTCCACGCCCGTGTCATCGTCCGAACCGGCATTGTCCCGGCGATAGCGCCGCTGGCTCTCGATCTTTTGCCATTGCCGTTCCATGATCAGCCGCGCGATGATCCTTCCGGCGTCTTCCCCTGTATCCGAATCGAGGATTCCCCGTAACCGCTTTTCGGATACATCGATCCGGTAAAGCAGCTGCACCAGCGCTTCGAAATCCCGCTGGATCATGATGTTGATCTTCTCCGCAAGCTGGTTCTCGAGCTCGTTTTCGTCAGACGACCCGGCGCCCGAAGCGTCACCTGGTTCCACGCCCCGACAGGTAACCACCAGCTCCCACCCATAGACCCGGTTCAGATCTGCTATCAATAGCGTCGTATCCATAAGCTCAGAATTTTTCCATTACTCCCAACCCAAAAAGGGCGAAGTCATACTTCGTAGGATCGTCAGGATCCAATAACGCCAGCTGTTGTGTGAGCTCCAGCGCCGCCGTCCAATCGGACTGCTTTCGGTGCAGCACACCGAGTTTTTTAGCCACCCGCGCAACATGAAGGTCTAACGGGCAGATCAGCTGCGCCATCGGTATCCGGCGCCAAAGGCCGAAGTCTACACCGTTCCCATCGTTGCGCACCATCCACCGCAAAAACATATTGATCCGTTTGCAGCTCGAATGTTTCTCCGGCGAGGCGATATGCTTCCGGGTGCGGGGTGGCACGAGGATCGGAGATCTTCCGGCCGAAGGCCAATCATTAGCCGGCTTGCGACGAGGGCCTATTTTTTCTTCCTGGTCCTCGGCGAAAGGCCTGTCGAGAGAGAAGAAATAGTGATAGAACGCCGATAACGCCCGCTCCGCCTGCCAGCCATCAGCAGCAACCGTCCCGGACCTTGGGTCCGAACCGTCGCCTGCCGTTTCCCAGGGTCGCAAAAATGCGTCCTCCAGCGAGTCATAATGATTATAATGATGCCGCAAAAAGGCAATAAAATAAAGCAGGTCCGTTGCATTGAATGTCCGGTGCCGGAAATCCAGCATCCTTTTGAGATCCGTTTCCTGGTGTTGCAGGACAAAATCAAAAGGCGCATTATCCATAAGCCGCATCAACTCCTTTGTCTTTTTAATGATGGTGGTGCGGTTGCCCCAAGAAAAGATCGCTGTAAAAAAACCGGCGATCTCGATGTCCTGCCGCCGGCTGAACCGATGCGGAATGCTTACAGGATCGTCTATAATAAAGGATGGACGATTGTATTCCACGACCTTTTTGTCCAGGAACGCCTGTAGATCGGCGGGTATTTTTCGTGGGCTCATAGCTATCCGATGGCCTGCCGCAGGTCTTCTTTCAGGTCGTCTACATCTTCGATACCCACGCTGAGCCGGATCAGTGAATCGCTCAACCCGTTTTTTAACCGCTCTTCACGGGGAATCGATGCATGCGTCATGCTGGCTGGATGATTGATCAGCGATTCTACACCGCCCAGACTTTCGGCCAGGGCAAAGACATGGGTGGACGAAAGCAACTTTTTGGCTGCCTCGACACTATCGTCTTTCAATGTAAAGCTCATCATGCCACCGAAACCCCGCATCTGCTTGCTGGCGACGCCGTAGCCCGGATGATCGGGGAACCCACACCAATAGACCTTGCCGACTTTGGAGTGTTCGCGCAGAAAATGAGCGATAGCCTCTCCGTTGAGACAATGCCTATCCATTCTTACATGCAGGGTCTTTATACCGCGCAGAACCAAAAAACAATCCTGCGGACCCGGAACCGCGCCACAGCTTTTTTGAATGAAATAAAGTTTTTCCCGCAATTCATCGCTGTTCATCACCAGGCAGCCGTGGATCACGTCGCTATGCCCCCCGAGATATTTGGTCGCGGAATGCAGGACGATGTCGGCGCCGAGATCGAGCGGGTTCTGTAAATAAGGGGAGGCAAAGGTGTTGTCTACACAGAGGAGGATCTCCCGGCCCGCTTCCGCCCGTCCGACTTTGGCGAGTGCGGCGATATCCACGATATTCATCAGCGGATTCGTTGGCGTCTCCGCCCAGATAAGTTTCGTTTTCTTATTAATGTAAGGCCGGATTGCCGATGCATCCTGCATGTTCACGAAATGGAATTTGATGCCCATCTTTTCGAAGATCTTCGTGAAGAGCCTGTAGGTGCCGCCATACATATCGTTGGCTGCGATGACCTCGTCGCCGGGGACCAGCAGACGCAGTACTGCATCCGTAGCCGCTACCCCGCTACCGAAACACAAGCCGTGTTTACCATTCTCGATATGCGCCAGCGCGGACTCGAGGGCAAAACGCGTCGGATTCTGCGAACGGGCATACTCATAACCTTTGTTCACCCCGGGTGCACTTTGCACATAAGTAGATGTCTGATAGATCGGGGTCATGATAGCACCCGTGGTTGGATCGGGTTCCACGCCCGCATGTATAAGTTTGGTAGAAAGTTTCATCCCTTAAAGATACAAAGGGATTCGCATACACGCCGTTCATCACACGTTATCCAGTTTAACAAAAACTTAACCGCTACCGTACAACACGATTTTTTCTGCTTCAAGCAACATTTGCCGCGTTTGGTCGTCTTTTTTACGTTGTTGGGTGAAACCGATTAACATGGCGCTAAAACCCATGTCTATAACGGATTACCGGAGATGTAGATTCGCTTGACTTCAGCGTTGGACCATAGTAGTTTTATCTCAGCAACCGAACAAATCATATTACGCTATTCTTAAACTAGAAGTTATGACACCGCACCATTCGATCAGAAAAACGTTCATCACGGCGCTCTGCCTGCTGGTCTTCTCCGCAGGGGCCTTCGCAGCGGAAACGCTCGGCATCAGCGATAAGCTGCTGCAGATATTTAAACAGACCTTCCCCGATGCACAGCAGGTCGTCTGGGCGGAACAGGGCGATAAATATGTTGTCAATTTCCATCAGGGTGATATTCTTACCAAGGTAGAATACGATAAGGACGGGAATTTCGTCAACTCGCTGCGTTATTATGGAGAAAGGAATCTGCCTGTGACCATCCTCTGCCGCCTTCAGAAAAAATTCCCCGACAAAACGGTCTTCGGCGTGACGGAAATGGCTACCGAGTCGTCGGTAGAGTATTACATCAAATTGCAGGATGCGACCCAATGGATCACGGTCCGCTCCAACATCGATGGCAACTTACAAGTGGTAGAGAAATACAAGAAAGCCTAATACGCGCCCATACAAGCTGCCGTAACGAGATAACGCCAATCGCAATTTTCAGCCGCATGGACATCCTGCGGCTGAATTTTTTTGCCCAGAACGCCGGGCGCGAGGATGTTCGCCTTCACGAGTTTGCGGCGTGCCTCATGGATATACTCTTGCAGCATGGGGTCCTGCATCCAGAGCCGTTGCGGCGGTTCATATCCTATTTTGTCGCGGCGCCAAGCGATGGCAGCCGGCAGCCGGTCTTCCATGCTTTTTCGCAATAGCCATTTTGTCCATCCTTGCCTGATCTTGAAATGGGATGGCAGCGAGAACACAAATTCAACCAGCTCATGGCTCAGAAAGGCCAGTCGCGTCTCGACTCCATGTGCCATGGCATTACGGTCGGCATACCGCAGCAGCTCTTCCATTCCGTTCATAAAGGTATTGTAATAGAGAATCCCGCCCAGTCCTTCGATGTGCGGGAGCATGTAGTAGGATTTGCCCCACTGCTGCACGAAACCGCGCGAGAGGTCGCTGTTTCGCCGTTGTTGTGCCTTTCGCTGTCTTCTAAGGTACATGGCGGCATACGAAGGGTATTTCGCAGCCAGCCGGTTCTTCCAGGTCCAGGGTTCGGTGATCCCTGCCTCCCGCGCCGCGGCCAGCTCCGGCGCTAAGGATCTTTTATCTTGTCGATACAATTCCTGCCAAAATCTGCCATAGTATTTGGAATAGCCGGCCAGTACTTCGTCTGCGCCCTGTCCGTCGAGTATGACTTTGATGCCCTGCGTCGCCGCAAGACCATATACCTGGAATTGGGCATAGATACTCGCGGACAGGAAGGGCTCTTCCTGGTGCCACGCCAGGCGCTCGAGATCGCGGATGAGATCCTGGGCTGTGGGTGTGATGGGATGATTTTCCATCGGAAAATGCTCAGCGAGCAGGCGGACATAGCTGGATTCGTCTTTTTCGTAACCCGGGAAAAGCGCGGAAAACGTCGGTAGCGGCTTCGCAACATCGGAGTGACGCAAAATGCTCTCTACGACGCAGGAACTGTCCAGCCCTCCGCTGACACTGGTGCCCAGCCGGACATCACTCCGCAACCGCCGGGTCACCGAAGTATCGAACAGCTGGCAAAAGGTGTCGACAGCCTCCTGCTCGCCGATATGCCGCGTGTTGGCGACCTCGATGTCCCAGTACGGGGCGACCTCCAGGGAATCTTCTAACGGCCGGTAAACGAGAAAGGACCGTGCCGGCAGCTTAAAGATGTTTTCAAAGAATGTCTCCGTACTGTCCATGGGGCTCTGGGTATAGCCAATGGTGAGAAAATTGAACAGCATTCGGGCGTTGTCTTTCTTCGGAGCGCCGGCTGCCCAAAGGGCCTTCATCTCACTGGCAAAAAGGAATTGATCCCCATCGCGGTAAATAAAAAGCGGTTTTTCGCCAAACCGGTCGCGGGCAAGGAAAAGCGTCTTTTCCTGTTCGTCCCAGATGGCGAAGGCAAACATGCCGTCGAAGTGAAGCACACAGTCGTTGCCAAAATGGGCATAGGCCGCGAGGATTACCTCTGTATCCGTTTTGCTTCGGAAAACATATCCCTTCGACTGCAGGAGACTGCGAATCTCGGGATAGTTATAGATCTCCCCGTTGTGGACGATCGTATAGCGATCCAGGTAATGCATCGGTTGGTCACCGGCGCTGGTAAGATCGATGATCGAAAGCCTGCGATGTCCCAGCCCTGCAAGCCCGGACGCGCTGATCCATGCCCGGTCGTCATCCGGCCCGCGATGGGCAAGGGCGGCCGTCATTTTTTTCAGCCGCTCATCCGATATTTTTGCCGTGTCGGCGCTAAGGATGCCTGCGATACCACACATATAGACGGATAGTTTTACCAGGTAATGGGAAGCCGCACGAGGACATCGTCCCAGACGATTACGAGATCGGCGCCCTTCTGGTCTTTTTGAAAAGCGATGGAAAATGCTTCGGTGATGGTGTCCTGTTTTTCTACCGGCACGGTAGCCCGCAGGATATCCTTTGCGGAATCGTACCGGAAGGCGCCCCAGGTATCTGTTTCTTTATTGAAGATCAGGATCCATTTATCCTCATTTACCAGCGCATACAGTGTATAACGGCCTTTTTTGATGACTTTGGTGTCGATCTTTACATCTTTGAAGAATTCGATCTCCGTCGCTTCATTGGCTCCCAGCCGCCACACCTGTCCATAACTGATGAGATCTCCGAACAATTTCCGACCCCGTTTCTGCGGCCGGCTATACACTACCCTGGCGATCAACGGTTCGTTGATCTTGTCCTGCACCTTGAGAACCGGATAGTTTACCGGATAATAGCTCATATCGAGCGGAGAGTTGTCCAAAGGCGACGTTGTAGCCGGTGCCTGCGCCCGCAACAAAATCATTCCCAACAGTAATCCGGCTAAAAGGACGAGCTTCTTCATATTACAAAATTAAGCCGCCTGCAGGGAATTAATCATTTTCATGCAGCAATTGTTGTAAGGTTCCTGAGGCGAAGTCCTTCAGTTCGGGAAAGAATTCCCGGTAGCAGGCCTGTAACTGGGTATAATGCGTTTCGAAGAGCCGCCCGGCCGCTTCCGCGCTGCCCATATAGGTTGCCCGCCGGGCCAGGCCGGAAAAGGAATCGAGGATGCCCTGCCGGTAGCGATAATTATAAAGCCAGTCCTGCGTACGCATATAAAAGAACATCCTGGCGAAACGTTCCGGCAAAAATGCCCCGTTCTCCTCTACCTGCTTATAAGTCTGTTGTGCGAATGCTTTGAGATCGGGGATCACCGGGTCGACCGCCAAAAAATGATCATACGCCACATCGACCAGCGGACCGGCATAAAGCCCGTAAGGCTCCCGGAAAAAAGTCTTTGCCTGCCGGGTGATCGCATGCGTATCGGTGAATGTATCGATAGCCCGGTGTAAAACAATGCCTTGCTGGATTGCCGCGGGATACGTGAACTTCTGCTTTCCCTTGACAAAATCACTGATCAGGTTTCCAACGGTTATCGCCGGTAATCCGAACGATAAATAGGCGTGTGCGAGATAATTCATTTCCAGCCTGCAATTTACCGAAAAATAAGTTTAACACCTTCGCCCGGCATTTTATACTTTTCTTAAGAAAACGGAGCTAAGCCTTGCCCATAACGGTTTTCAGCGGACGACGAAAAACTACATGCGTTGCCGTGGAACATGTTTGTTTACCATTCGATAACATCGTCGGCCACTGATCAATATTGGCTTGTATCCGGTTGTAACCTTAGATAGCTTTGCCGCGTCATAGAGATAGAGCAGCTCTTTAGAAAGGACAGCAAAAAAAATTTTTTCAGTTAGCTGCAACATCGATCAAAAGTTCGCGTCTCTTATATGTGGAGCTCACAGAAAAGACAAAATTTAAAACTTATAAAAAAACGTTTATGAAAAAGATTCTCTTATCCATCGCTACCGTGCTTATGATAGGTGCAAGCGCTTTCGCTTCCGGCAACAATGACGGCGCCTCGAACCAGGTGGCTGTTCGCAATTTCAAGAAAGATTTCGCGACTGCAACGCATATCATTTGGGAGCAAAAAGATGCCTTGACAAAAGCTACCTTTACGCTGAACGGTCAGATCATGTTCGCATACTATAATAGTAACGGTGATCTCCAGGCGGTAGTCCGCAACATCACTTCCGACCAGCTGCCGATCAACCTGCTCGCTTCGCTCAAGAACGAGTACAACGATTGCTGGATCACCGATCTTTTCGAAATGGCTTCCAACGACGAGACCACTTATTATGTGACACTCGAAACGAGTGAGAAAAAGATCGTGTTGCGGTCTTCGGGTTCGGGTGGATGGGAAGTCTATAGCAAGGAAAGAAAAACCACAGGGCAATAATTACTCTATATAAATGGCCGGAGGCCACAACAGTTTCGCCGGTTAGTTTTTAGTTGGAGGACCGCCCCGGAGGGGCGGTCTTTTTTCGTCGCAATAGTTTGAAAATATTCGATAATTTTGCGATTCAATTGAATTCAACCATGAGCAAAGGTCCTATTTCGCAATTCATCGAACATCATTACAGGCATTTCAACGCAGCCGCCCTGATGGATGCGGCAAAAGGGTATGAAAAACATCTGCTGGAAGGCGGCAAAATGATGGTGACCCTCGCAGGGGCGATGAGTACGGCGGAACTCGGTATCTCCTTTGCCGAAATGATCCGCCAGGGTAAGGTCGATATCATCAGCTGTACGGGTGCCAACCTGGAAGAGGATGTGATGAACCTCGTCGCGCATAGTCACTATAAACGTGTACCCAACTACCGGGACCTCACGCCCCAGGACGAATGGAACCTGCTGGAGAACCACTACAACCGGGTCACCGATACCTGTATCCCCGAAGAAGAGGCATTCCGCCGGCTGCAAAAGCACCTGGTGAAGGTGTGGAAAGACGCCGAATCAAAAGGTGAGCGGTATTTTCCCCACGAATTCCTCTATAAGGTCGTCCTTTCCGGCGACCTCAAACAATACTATGAGATCGATCCGAAGAACAGCTGGATCGTTGCTGCGGCGGAAAAGAACATCCCCATCGTGGTCCCGGGCTGGGAAGACAGCACCACGGGCAACATTTTTGCAAGCTATGTGATCAAGAACGAGCTCAAGGCGTCGACCGTTAAAAACGGTATCGAATACATGACTTGGCTGGCCTCCTGGTACCGGGAGAATAGCGGCGGTAAGGGCGTCGGCTTCTTCCAGATCGGCGGCGGCATCGCCGGGGACTTCCCCATCTGTGTGGTTCCCATGATGTACCAGGACCTGGAATGGCATGATGTGCCTTTCTGGAGCTATTTCTGCCAGATCTCGGATTCGACCACGTCTTATGGGTCTTATTCCGGCGCCGTACCGAATGAAAAGATCACCTGGGGAAAATTGGACATCCATACCCCGAAATATATTGTTGAAAGCGATGCCACTATCGTCGCCCCGCTGATCTTCGCGTGGGTATTGGGGTGGTAATAATGCCAGCGATCATTAACGACTAACGCCAGTAACTATGAATGCAAATTCTGAAGAGCTTTATCTGGACGCCGAGGCCGATATAAAGAATAACAATTATTCGGAGGCCTTTAAGAAATACGAAAGCATCCTCTACGAGGAGCCGGATAGCGCGCCCGCGCATAATTCCATGGGCTGGCTGTATAAGACCCAGTTCGACGACTATGCCAAGGCGGAGAATCATTTTCAGACGGCGGTCAAATGCGATCCTTTATACCCGCACTCCTATTTTCACATCGCCGCCCTGTTGATGGACATGGAACGCTTCGATGAGCTTCAGCAGCACCTGGAGAAATGTCTGCGCGTCCGCACCATCGACAAATCCTGGGTCTATGGTCGCTTTGCCCTCGCCGAAGAGCTCCGGCAGCGATACGACAAGGCCGTTTTCTATTTTGAAAAAGCTATTCTGGCCAGCCAGAACGACGAGAAGATCAAAGACTATCGCCAGGACATGGAACGCTGCCAGATGAAAACGGAGATCCTCCAAAAACATAAGGCCGCGCAGGACCGTCCCGCCGAATAACAGCTTCGGGACTGGCTTTAATGCCGGATCAGCACCTTGCTGGTATACGGCCTCAGGCCATCGAACCACTGCAGGATATACATGCCTTCCGGCAGGGTTCCCAATCCATTGACCGTCACCGCATTCACCCCGGTACTCGCCTGGATCGGCTGGGTCAACATCAGCCTTCCGCTCAGATCGAACAGCCTGAGGCTCACCGTGCCCGCAGCGGTCGCGTTGAATGTCAGCGTGAACGACTCCCTGGCAGGGTTCGGGTATACGCCGGAGGCAGCTGCCGGACTAGCGGTCTTTACCACCACCACCGTACTATAAAAGTCCTGGCCGGTGAGGTCTTTCTCCACAATGCGATAGTAAAACGTGCCGGTAGGTGAGGTGGCATCGTTATCGATATACGAGTAGCTGTTAGAGACATTATTCTTAGCATCGGCAGGAAGACTGCCGATCGCGTTGAAACTACTGCCGTCGAAACTCCGCTCCACATCATAGTTAACAGCTGTCTGCGACTCGACGACCCAGTTAAGGGCCACTTTGTCATTGGACAGTTGCGCGCCAAAGGACAGGAAGTTTACCGGGAGTAACGTGCAGGACACCGGAAATGGAGATACCGACGAACTGCTTATATTTTGAATAGTTTTTCCGACGGAACCGTCTCTCGAACCATAGCTGCTGCTATTAGCCGTTGTGCCACTGAAACCCGCAGTAATACTTGTCGAGCCGATAGTTCGATTGGAATAGATGACACCTCCACCGCCGCCGCCGCCCGGACCATGCATGGCGCCATTGCCGCTATTGCTGCCGCCATTGCCGCCATTGGCCGTCACAGTGAGCTGGCTAAGGTCCGATGCAGCATTGGGTGTAAAGATCAAGACACTGCCACCCGCGCCGCCGCCGCCGGAGCCATCGTTCTGCACATTCGTATATCCGCTGGCACCGTTGACATTGATAGTCCCCTTTGAACTACCGCTTATCGCTCCGGCATAAATGATCACGATGCCTCCACCGGCAACACCGCTACTGTAGATACCATTGTTGCCACCGGTACCATTGTTGGTCGTGCCTCCACCGCCCCCGCCGCCCATCACCAGGCGTTTGGGACCGTGTTGCAGAAATTCAGCCCCAAGTATCCCGCCCACGGCCTGGTTGGAACTCCAGGAATTACCGCCTATGCCGCCGGCGCCGCCATTGCCGCCACCGCCGCCACCTGAATTCTGATCGTTATTCGAGGGATCATAGTCCGTCCCGCCACCGCCGGCATTGCCGGGGGCGCCCCGCGCCTCGGCGCCGTTGGGGTAACCTTCGTTCGCAGAACCGTTGTCCAACAAGGTGCCACCATTATTGATAAACCGGGGTGTACCCGCCAAACCTTCGCCTTTTCCTCCGTTAGCATTTACGGTCGATAAACTCACATAGTCCGTGCCGCTACCCGCCCCGCCTGAAAGCATCCTGGACGCACCACCGCGAAAGCCGGCGCCGACGCCGTTTATCGTCTGCATGTTAAAATAGAGATAATCTGTAGCGGCCAATACCAATACACCGCCAGTCGATCCGTTCCAAGTCGGAACATTTATCGTCGCCCCCAATCGAAGATCATAGTACAACGGAACACGAACGACCTGGTAAGTATACTGACCGGTATTTCCACTACTGCTATATGCTTGATTCTTATACGAGTTGGTGAGATTGGACTTAAGGGTCAGGGTTCCCCCGGAAGTTGGAACTGAATTGCTTGCGACGACGAATTCCATATTTCCGGCAAGAAGGTTCGCGTCATTGCGATAGCCGTTCCCAATACCCGTCGAATCTCCATAATAGCTACTGTTCACAGAAGTGAAATAAGCCCCCTGCATTTGAATGATCAGCAGGACATCCCCTGAATTGATTTGAGCGGTGCCATAACCCGCAGGACCCAAGGTGATGGTGTTTGAACCGCTCGGCGCGCTGGCTTGCGTAGCCGGATAATAGGTGTTTGGAAAAGTGGAAATAGTTATCGTGGCGGCTACCGGACAGGTTTGCGAAAAGGCTGGTACACCAAATTGTAGGACCACTACCGACAATAACAACCAGCGACGGGGTTTAGGGTTCATTGCTTTCATTGGATCGGGATTACAGATAACAAATATCGACAATCTCCTATCAAGATACTAACGAAAAAAGTACCAAAAACGTATTAGTCTAATTTCCAGGCATTCGTAGGTGTTTACACCGAGCAAAGGTTCTCAAGACAGGAAATTTGGTCCAAAAAAGGGAAAAAATGATACGTATAACTGAAGAAATGAGCGCGGATGGGGTATATATAAAAAAAACAAGCACTCCATTACAGAGTGCATTGTTTACTCCTAACTGACCTATGAAAAATTTTGATTTTTTCGTTGTTGGCTTGCGAGAACGAAATTCTCAAAAAAGAACAGCATGGAAAAATAATGGCGGCTGTTTAACCACCAGTTAACCACGGATTAACTATTGTTAAGACAGTCTATTTCAGGACTTTTAGCCGCACCATCTCGATACGGGTGTCGCTGACATTCAGGATCTCGAACTCGTAGTCACCGATAATGATCCTGTCCTTTAGGCGGGGAATGGTCTCGTGTTGGTTGATGATATAACCACTCAGGGTCTCGGATTCGTTCTCGGGGAGATCGAACCCGTATTTACGGTTCAGATAGTCCAGTTCCAGCCGGCCGCTGAGGATGTATTCGTCGTTGGACAGCTTACGTTCTTCAAAGGCATCGACGTCGTATTCATCCCTGATCTCGCCGAAGATCTCTTCCAGTAGGTCTTCCATGGTGACAATACCCGCCGTACCGCCGAATTCGTCCACTACCCATGCAATGCTCTTCCGCTCCCGGCTAAACTTGTTGATCAGATCGGTGGCGCTCATGCTCTCGGGCACCGCCGGAATAGGATGCAGGATCGCTTTGATGGATCCCGGGTCGTTGAAAAGATCCAATTGATGGATATAGCCCGTCACATGATCCAGATTGCCGTCATAGACAACGAGCTTACTTCGCCGGGTTTCGACAAATTTTTTTCGCACCTCCACCATCGTTAGACCGATATCGATACCCTCGATCTCCTTGCGTGGGACCAGGCACTCCCGCACTTTTACTTTGGGAAGGGCCATTGCCGCTTCGAGTAGGCTCTTGTTGAGGTCTTTGGCGTCTTCCTGGGTATCACCGGTTTGCTGCAGGAAATGATCCAGATCGGTACCGGAGAAGGTGCCCTTCCGGTCATCGATCCGTACATTGAATACGTATTTCAGTATCCATTGCGCGATACCTACAAAAAACCCCATGAGCGGGGAAAGCAGCCGGTGGAAGACGTCCATGGCCGTCGCAAAGAATGAAAGCATCGAATCGCTTTTTGCGCGGAACAAGGCCCTGGGGATGAATTCGCCGAAAAGGAGGATGAACAGCGACGCCACCAGCGTTTCGACAAAAAGCCGGATAGCATTCACATAGCTGCCGGGCATATGGATCTTTGTGATCAGGATATTCCATAAAGGCTCGAAGGTCTCACCTACCATCAAACCGAAGATCACCAGGAACAGCGTGAAACCTGCCAGCGTCGTCCCTATGAACTGGCCCGGGTTGTCCATGAAATTGGAGAGGATCAACCCGCTGCTGAGTCCCTGCTTTTTCTTCAGCTCGATCGCCAGCCGGTTGGCTCGCAGGAACGCCACTTCGATGCCTGCAAAAAAGGCGATCATCAGCCACGCAATAACGATCCCGATAAGGGTATTTGTGTTGATCATAATATACCAGTGGCGAAAATTACAGGAAAATTCGGGATTTTTGAGTGCCGAAAATGAGCATCCCGGAAAACTAGCACATTTTCGGCAAAGGGCTAGAACCCCACAAACGCCTTAATGGCCGCCTCTGCTTCCTGGCAGGCCTTGCGCAGATCGTCGTTGACGATGATCTTGTCGAAATGATGTTTGAAGGAGATCTCATAGGAAGCCTTGTTTACGCGGGCCATGAGGCTCTCCACCGTCTCCGTGCCCCGCCCTTCCAGCCGGCGCCGCAGCTCATCCACGGAAGGTGGTTCGATAAAAAGTGCAAGCGTCGAATCAGGATATTGCTCCCGGATGTGAATGGCCCCCTTGACCTCGATGTCCAGCAGCGGCGTCTTGCCGGCCGCCCAGATCCTGTTCAGCTCGCTTTTTAGCGTGCCGTAATACTTGCCCTCATAGACCATTTCCCATTCCACGAAGTCGTTATGCTGGATCTTTTGTTTGAAACTGTCGAGCGGGAGAAAATAATAATCTTCCCCGTCCTTTTCATAAGACCGCGGACTACGTGTCGCCGCCGAGACCGAAAAGGCCAGCCGGTCGGGGTATTTCCCAAGCAGATATCGGGTGATGGAGGTCTTCCCGGCGCCGGATGGCGCCGTGATGATGATGATCTTTTCGTCGCTCATATCCGGTTGATTTGGGCGCCTAATTGTCTGAGGCGATGATCAATGTGCTGATAACCCCGGTCGATCTGCTCGATGTTCTGAATGGTGCTGCGTCCCTCCGCGCTCAGCGCCGCGATCAGCAGGGCGACACCGGCCCTGATATCCGGGCTGCTCATGGTGATCCCCCGCAGCCGTTGCTCCCGCGCCAGTCCGATAACGGCGGCGCGATGCGGATCGCATAAGATGATCTGCGCCCCCATATCGATGAGCTTGTCGACAAAGAATAGCCGGCTCTCGAACATTTTTTGATGGATCAGCACCGAGCCACGGGCTTGCGTGGCCACCACCAGGACGATGCTCAGCAGATCCGGCGTAAAACCCGGCCACGGATGATCATAGATCGTAAGCACCGAGCCGTCGAGAAAACTCTGGATCTCATAGATCTCCTGCTCGGGGATATAGATATCGTCGCCGCGGATCTCCAGTTGGATGCCCAGCTGCCGGAACTTATCGGGGATAATACCCAGCTGGTCGACAGAAGCGTCTTTGATGGTGATCGCGCTTTGCGTCATAGCCGCGAGACCGATAAAGGAGCCGATCTCGATCATATCCGGCAACATCCTGTGCCCGGTGCCGCCAAGATAAGGTACACCCTCGATATGCAGCATGTTGCTGCCGATACCTTTGATCCGTGCACCCATCCGGTTGAGCATCTTGCACAATTGCTGGATATAAGGTTCACAGGCGGCATTGTAGATGGTCGTCGTCCCTTCCGCCATGACGGCAGCCATGACGATATTCGCGGTGCCGGTGACCGACGGCTCGTCCAGCAGCAGATAACAGCCCTTGAGATTCGGCGCATCCAAATGGAACAGCCCCTCTTCCTGTTCATAACGGAATTGGGCACCCAGTTTCTCGAAACCAATGATATGTGTGTCCAGCCGCCGGCGCCCGATTTTATCGCCGCCGGGCTTGGGGATAAATGCTTTGCGATAGCGTGCCAGCATCGGGCCCGCCACCATCACCGACCCTCTCAGCCGGCCGCTCTTCTTGCGATAGGCCTCACTTCGCAGGTATTCGATGTCCACGGCATCGGCCTGGAACGTACAGGTGTCTCGTTGCGGACGATCGATCTTCACTCCCATCTCTTCCAAAAGGTCGATGAGCAGATTGACATCCAGAATATCGGGAATATTGGAGACGGTTACCTTCTCCGGTGTAAGCAAAACGGCGCTGATGATCTGTAAGGCTTCATTTTTGGCTCCCTGCGGGACAATGTCCCCCGTGAGCTTGTTGCCGCCGATGACTTCGAATGAATGCACGCGTTAGATTTGTCGCTCTGGTCTAATATCGTTTCTTCTTGAATTTATTGCCGCCCCGATCGTTATTCCGGTCGTTGCGATTGTTGTTGTTATTGTTATTCCGCTGCTGGAACTTTTGTTTCCTGTAGTTGCGGTTCTCGCGGTTCTCGTTTCCGAAGGTGTTCCCCCTGTTATCCCGGTTATCGCGTCCCCGCATGTTCTCCTGCTGGAAGCTCTTGACAAAAGGCGTATTCGTGAATGCCAGCTGCCCGTTAGTTAGATTCGTCAGCTCGCTCTGGATCGCATCGTCGTGAACGGCCTCCTTATGCCAGTTGCTATAGGCCAGCTTCATGTAATAAGCTACCGCATTGGCAAAGCCGGCGCGTTTGTCCGGATTTTCTTCGGCCAACGCCTTATTGATCACTATCTCCAGGTTCTTGCCCAGGTGTGAGAACTTGGGATAACGCTTGGGATAACGTAATGGCTGGGGCCGCGCCCGCAACGTCTCCCGGGTCGGGATAGGATAGGGCGATGCTACCTCCAGCTTGAAATCGGAGATCAGGAACAAGTGATCCCACAGTTTATGACGAAAATCTTCGACGTTTTTGAGATGCGGATTCAGAAAACCCATTAACTCGATCACGGCGTGCGCATTACGCTGCCTTTTCTCCTTATCTTCCAGGGTCAACAGGTATTCGATCATCTTTTGAATATGTCGCCCATATTCACGCATTATCAGGTGATTCCGCGTGGTATTGTATTCCATACGCTCTGGTTTATGAAAAACAAATCTAACGCATTTAATTGATAAATACCTTACTTACATAGCTCCGGTTATGCGTCACATCCGTGGTTCTGAGAAAATAAAGCCCCCGGGCGGGATGGGGATCCAGGTCGAATCGCAGCATGCTGGTCCCCGCCAGCGTGGTTTCTTTTTGCTCGACGACCTGTCCGCTGGTGGCCACCAGCTCAAGGAGAAACCTACCCGTTTGGTTACTATTGAATTGCACCTGCAGGCTGTTGGTGGCCGGGTTCGGGAAGGTCTGGTAGCTGATGTCGGCGGGTCCGCCCGTAGGATCGTAGACGAGCACCGTCGAAATGTTCACTCTTCCCGTAGCATCCGTTTCGACGATCCGGAAATAGAGCTTGCCCACATAAGACGGATCAGGGTAGTATTGATCCTGGTATTTTGCGACAATACCTGTTGTAGAAGCGTTACTCTCCGCTTGTCCGATGTTGCTGAAATTTTGCCCATCCTGGCTGACTTGGATTTCATATTGGGTATTGGGTTGTTGATTCTGTGTTAACCATTGTAATAAAAGACTATTTCCATTGGGTGTAACCGTAAAGTTCTGGATGTCAACCGCCAGCGAAACCGCAGGGCACCAGTAATAGGTAAGCTGCACCTTGCCCGAATAAGTGGTATAGGGACCGGCATTATAACTGGCACCCCCTTCGGTGGTGACCACCCCGCCGCTGATGCTGAATTTGAAGTTTACGTTCCCGGTGCCCAGGTAGGGCGCCGTACTGGAGCTGGTGGAACCAAAGCCGGCCGTATTCTGGAAAAGCGGGTCGGGACCATAGGTTACAGTATCGCCCGCCATCCCGTAAGGCGCCAGGGTTGTGGGGCCATAATTCGCGCTATTACTGCTGGAAATATTGATGCCCCCGCCGGCAGGGCCCTGAAGCCTGGCCGTAAGCGAAAGCAGGAAGGAGTATTCGACATAGTCAGCCACATCGAGGTTCGTCGCCTTGGTTGTCGTGACTCCATTTGCCGTATCCCATACGCTGAGACACGACAGCTGACCGACGCTTGGATCGAACTGCGGAAAAGTTAAGGTGACTGAAGCCGCATTGGTGGAAGGAAAAGAATCGAAATAGGTGACCGGGGTGGCGGGAACTCCGCCGGTGCAATTGCACTGGGTAAAAGCAACCCGGGGTAAGCTTATTATCAATACAATGACAATAAAGGTTACAGTGTACACACGGTTCATAGGCACGAATTTTTATAGGTACGGATCTAAATGCTAATGTCTGGACGAGCCGGAGGCTCGTTTGAAACGGATTAATAATTAAACCCATAACTACAAGAATAAGGCCAATGCGGTAGTTACTATATGACACCGACCGTAAAAACCACAAATCTACTAATCGTTTATTATATTCAACATATTCATTATTAAATACTTAGTATTTTCCTCCGGTGGATAAAAAAGGCTCAGGTCGCGATAGGACCCTTAGTTACCTTTGCAGCGGAGCCGCCCGGGGCGGCTAATCAATATGCGCATTATGCTGGACTGTAGGCCCCTGCAACTGGCGGGGTCGGACAGCGAAAAATACCGCCTGATCGTTTCTGCCGTCGCCGCCTTATCCGGCGACGAGGCCGTCGAATGGCTATTGCTGGTAGACCATACTTACCGGCCCGGCCTCCTTCCCGGCCTTGTTTCCGACCAGTACGGCTCTCGCCCGGCTGCAACCGGTCTCGACCCCGCGCTCTCCGGCATATCGGCCGACCGGGTCCATCTCCTCCCGGCCCGTAGCCTTCCCGGCCCCCTGGGTTGGAAGCTCTGGTACGATTGGCAGCTGCCCCGTTTCGTGAAACGGCACAAACCGGATCTGCTGATGCTCACCGGCGGGGTCACCGCCAAACCTTCGGGAGCGCGGCAATGTGTCTGGATGCCGGTATTCGCCAACCCCAAAGAAGCAGTCGCGATACCGGCCGGGTTCACGGTACCCATCTATGCCGCACGATTGGGAAACAGCGTGCGGCAGGCGGAAACGATCTTTTGTTATTCGGAAAAGGACCGCAAGTGGCTCGCTGGTCGGGGGCATATAGACGCCGCGAACATCCTCGTGGTCCGGCCTTCCGCATCTCCCGGCATCCGCCCCTTGCCGGTGAGCGATAAAGAAGCGATCAAACAACGCTATACCGGCGGGAAAGAATATTTTTTCGTCCCGGCGGCCGGGACAGAAGTCGGGGCGGGCGCCGGCGAAGACCACGTCATACAGCTGTTGAAAGCCTTTTCGCTTTTTAAAAAGCGGCAGCTTTCGAATTTCCAGCTTGTGTTGGCCGGTACCCAGACCGGGTCGTTGCGGCAGCGGCTCGAGACCTACAAATACCGCGGCGATGTGCACTGGATCGACGCCACCGCGGCGGGCCCCGACCATTTCCCGACTGACCCCGACCATTCCACGACTGGCCCCGACCATTTCCCGACCGGTCCCGACCGTGCCGTGACCGTGACCGGAGCCATCGCCACCGATCTCGTGAGCGCAGCCTATGCGGTCCTTTTCCCTTTCGAAGACGGCTCGCTGGGGACCACCCTGTTCAACGCCTGGAAGGCCGGCATACCCGCACTGGTAACGCGCGGTAGCCGGCTGCGGGAGCTGGCGGACGACGCCGCAGTGATTGCCGGGGTCGACGACCCTGCCGCCCTGGCCGGATATATGATGTCGATATATAAGGACGAGACCCAGCGGAACACCCTCATCGAAAAAGGGACTTCGCGGCTCTCGGGTCTCGATCCGTCGCCTTCGTTGGCTGCAATCCGAATAGTGATAGGCCGCGAGATAAACAAAATCAATTAAATTGCGCCTTGCTAATTTTTATTATGAGTACATCTTCTATAAATATCGACGTCGCACTGGACAAGGAACGGGTACCCGAAGATATCCGCTGGAACGCATCCGATTCCGCCACCGAGAATGCCCGCCAGGCCAAAGCCATGATGCTCGCCTTCTGGGACGGCGCAGAGAAAACTGCTCTGCGGATCGATCTCTGGACAAAGGAAATGATGAAGGATGAAATGGCCGACTTTTTTTATCAGACCCTGATGACCATGGCGGAAACCTATCATAGGGCGACCCAGGACCCGGTGCTGATGAACGAAATGAAGCAATTCGCCCGTGATTTCTACAAGAAATATCAGGAGCAGGAATTAAAGACAAACAAATTACAATAACAAAATGTATAATATATGGCATTGGAACAAAAGGTAATGGCTGAACTGAAAGCAGCCATGCTGGCAAAGAACGAAGCTGCTTTGCGGGGACTTCGGGCTATCAAAGCGGCGATCATCCTCGCCAAGACCTCGGAAGGGGCGGGTGGCGAGTTACCGGAAGCCGACGAGGCAAAACTCCTGCAGAAGCTGGTCAAACAGCGCAAAGACTCCCTGGCCATTTACCAACAGCAAGGGCGCGCGGATCTTGCCCAAAAAGAGGAAGAAGAGATCGCCATAATTGAGAAATTTCTTCCTCAACAGCTGGACGAAGTGGCATTAAAAGCGATCCTCACGAAGATCATTGCCGAGACCGGGGCTAGCTCTCCCGCCGATATCGGTAAGGTGATGGGCGCCGCGACAAAGCAGCTCGCCGGTCAGGCCGACGGGAAGACCATCAATGCGGTTGCGCGAGAGTTATTGTCCCGCTAATGCCATATTTGGGGTAAAAACATTTATTTTGTGGTTAATTACAGGGACAGAATCTTATTAGCTGATGCAATACGAAATCAAACAAGAAGAAAAGTTCAGATTCATCGAAGAAGGAGAAGGGGACCCGCTGTTGTTATTACATGGTCTGTTCGGCGCGCTGAGTAACTTCGCCGGTCAGATCGAAACCTTCCGCAATACCCATAAGGTAATTGTTCCCCTATTGCCGTTACTTGACCTTGATCTATTGCACACTACGGTCGGAGGCCTGGAGAAATTCCTGCATAAATTCATCGAACACCGCGATTATAGGAATATCAATCTTTTGGGTAATTCCCTTGGGGGACATGTCGGGCTCATGTATGTTCTCCGGCATCCGGAACGCATCAAATCCCTGACGCTCACCGGCAGTTCCGGTCTCTTCGAAAGCGGCATGGGGGACACCTATCCTAAACGGGGCGACTATGAATATATCCGGAAAAAGACCGAGCTTACCTTCTATGATCCAAAGATGGCCAGCAAGGAGCTGGTAGACGAGCTGTACGAAACGGTCAATGTCCGCATCAAAGCCGTCAAGATCATCGCACTCGCCAAAAGCGCCATCCGCAACAATCTGGGCGAAGAGGTCAGCCAGATCAAACAGCCTACCTTGTTGATCTGGGGCAATAACGATGCTATTACCCCGCCGTTTGTGGGCCAGGAATTCCATAAACTGATCCCGAACAGCGAACTGCATTTTATCGACAAATGCGGTCATGCGCCCATGATGGAACGGCCGGAAGAGTTCAATACCATTTTGTATAAATTTTTGCGAAAATTGAACGAGCCGGCAGCGATAGCCTGATCTTTTTCGTCTTATCTTTAAACAGGCATTAGGCCCAAAAACAAATCACCCTTTGCTAAACAGAGAGATCATATCTGCCGCCATTCCCTCATTGCACCTGAACGACCCCGTTTCACAAGCGCTGGATCTGATGGCGGACTTCCACGTGACGCACCTGCCCGTAGTCGTCGAAGATAAATTGGCCGGCCTCGTTTCTGAAGACGACCTTCTCAACGTCGAGAACGACGATATCCTGCTGGCGCAGCTTCAGCCGCACTTTTCGCAGATCGCCGCTCACGCCGATGCCTATTTCTATGAGGCCGTTCAGCTGGTCAACGAGAATGGGCTTACCCTCATTCCCGTGATCTCCCGGGAATCGGAATACTCCGGCTCGATCATCGCCACCGATCTGCTGAAATGTCTCGGCAAGGTCGCCGGCGTAAATGACCTGGGCGGGATCATCGTGCTGGAAATGGAAAAGGTGAGCTTTTCCTTCACCGAGATCAGCAAGCTCGTGGAGACTAACGATGCCCAGATCATCCAGCTCAACACCTATACCGACGCCTCCTCCGGCAACTTCTATATCACCCTGCGTATCAACAAGGCGGAGATCTCGGATATCGTCTCCACCTTTCAACGCTATGAGTACCAGGTCAAATATTACTTCGGGGAAGAATTGTACGAAAATGAGCTTCGTAACAATTACGATCACCTGATGAACTACCTGAACATCTGATGTTGTGCCATCTTTGGCTATCTTTGCATAATAATGAAAGTCGCCATCTATAGCAGAGTCATCGAGTATGAACAGCAAGCGAACGTCCAGCGTCTCTTTGACGAATTGATCCGTCAGCATCTGCAGCCGTTGATCCACCAGCCTTTTCTGGAGAAGATCGGCTCGGCCTTCGTCCTGCCTTCGGATATCGGCAGTTTCAGGGAGTCTGCGGATCTCGACGAGTCCGTGGAGTTCCTGATCTCACTGGGCGGCGACGGCACCCTGCTCGATACCGTCTCGCTCGTTCGGGATAAGAATATCCCGGTTCTTGGCATCAATTTTGGCAGACTGGGTTTTTTAGCCTCTATAGGTAAGGAAGAGCTTACGTCGGCGGTCACAGCCTTGGCCAACCGCACTTTCGTGGTCGACAAACGGTCGCTTATCCATCTGGATGCCAATCTACCCCTTTTTGGTGATGTACCGTATGGTCTCAATGAGTTTGCCATTCATAAGACCGACACTTCGCCGATGATCAAGATCCATACGTATCTCAACGGAGAATTCCTGAATACGTATTGGGCGGACGGGCTTATTGTCGCCACCCCCACCGGCTCTACGGGCTACTCACTGAGCTGTGGCGGCCCTGTGGTCTTTCCCGACTCCGCCAGCTTTGTGATCACTCCTATCGCTCCCCATAACCTCAATGTTCGCCCCATCGTAGTGCCGGACAACAATATCATCTCCTTCGAAGTGGAAGGTCGTGCGGAGAACTTTATCTGCGTGTTGGATTCAAGAAAAGAGATCGTAGATAAACAGGTACAGCTCGCCGTTCGCAACGAATCATTTACCTTAAGCCTCATCCGCCTCAACGAGAACAATTTCTTACAGACCCTTCGCGGTAAACTATCGTGGGGGTTGGACACCAGGAATTGATTTTTTCCGGGGGTCCGGCGGGCAGGGGCTGATGTCTGTCCTTTTGACAAGCCACTTCCAGTGGCTTTTGCAAGTTTTAACATTTGACGCAAAAGAAAAAGCGGGCCGGCTCGTTTTAGAAGATTCCAACAGAGCCGCCGTGGGTGGCATCACTTTAACCAATATGAAGCAGTTTGTAATCGGCATCCTCGTCCTTTTGTTCGTATTGCGCGCATCTGCGCAGGAAGAAGCAATCGTCCAGGAAGGTGAGATCGGGTTTTCGGTGGGCGCGTCGCAATATTTTGGTGATCTGAATCCTAATCCGCGATTCAATACCCCGAATCTGGCGGCAAGCGGGTTCTTCAGGAAGAACCTGGGGGGCTATGTCGCCATCCGGGTAGCGGCCTCCTATGCTTTTTTGGCTTATTCGGACAAGTTCAACTCCTATAACGAGTTCATGTACCACCGCAACCTCAGTTTCAACACAAATATCTGGGAAGGATCGATCCAGGGTGATTTCAACTTCTTCAAATACTATCCGGGCAGTGAACACCACCGGTTTACTCCCTATGTCACCTTTGGGATCGGCATTTTCGATTATAACCCGTATACCTATTACAAGGGCCAAAAGGTCTATCTCCGTTCCCTGGGGACCGAAGGCCAGGGCTCGGCAGCCTATCCCAGCCGTAGACCTTATGGCAGTATGGCGTTGTGCTTCCCGATAGGCGCGGGCATCAAATACAGCCTGAACCGAAATGTCAATATCGGCTTCGAGGTCCTTTACCGGTTCACGACCACCGACTATATCGACGACGTCAGCACCACTTATGCGCCCAATGCGCAACCTCAATACCTGCCCAACGGCCAGCCCACCCTTTGGTACGCCCTGCAGGACCGGTCCTATGAGACTGGCGAATCCATCGGTATCCAGGGTCGCCAGCGCGGTTATTCCAATCAGAAGGACAGTTATATCACTGGTCAGTTCACCGTCTCTTTCAACTTGTTTGGCTATAAATGCCCCAGTGCGAACTAGCCAATTTCGCGCCGGGGCGATATTTCCCGGACGCCCCGTAGCGCGAAAAGCCGGAGCTGGCCCGGCTGGCCGAAGGCCCGACCTTAGCCAATTTCGCGCCGGGGCGATATTTCCCGGACGCCCCGTAGC
>JAICXX010000238.1 GCA_025934485.1 Chitinophagaceae bacterium | reverse complement strand
TTCGTTGGTTTCAGATGATTTTTCGTTGGTCTCAGATGGTTTTAAGCGTGTCTTTCATGAGCTCCCGAAGCCTTTCGATACAACGAAGACGCGTGGTCTTTACGACGGCCGGGCTGTTGTAGTCCATTTTTTCCGCGATGTCCTTGTCCGAGAAACCATCCTCGAAATGCAAGAGGAGCTCCCGGCATTTTTCTCCCAGTTTCCCCATGTATTCGCGGAGGGTCTCTATTTTATTCCGGTGGATCAGCAACTCTACAGCCGACCTCGCCTTGTCACTAAGCTGGGTCAGGAGCTCCGGCGATGCCACGGAATGATGCACCGTTGCCTTATTCATCGCATTTTTCCGGATCTGGTCAATACATTTATTGGAAAATATTTTAAAAAGGTAGGTTTTCAGGCTGCAGGAGCCGTCAAAACGGCCGCCGGCGATGTTTTGGATGGCGGAAAGAAGCGCGTCGCTATAGGCGCTAAAGCTGTCTTCCGTCGAGAGGCGGTATTTGCGGCAGCCCTGGCCGATGAAGTATTCATACCGGCGGTAAAATTGGAGTTCCCAGAAGGCCCGTTCTCCGGGCCCGGTTTGAAGGCCGGCCAAGATTTCTCTGTCTTTTTCCATCAGTAAGCTATCGGCTTGATTGCCAAGGTACGATCTTTTTCCCGCGAAAAAAATTCGTTAAACCTGTTTCCCAGTCAGCAATAATTGCGATCATAATAGTGCAGGTAAAACAGAGTAGAAGCAAAAGTAGGCCCCGAACCCGGGACGCCGGTTCACGCCGGCGTCTTTTTTTTGTTTACCACCGCCAGCTTCCGGTGATCGCTACCCGCACTCACCATCACCCACCGCACATCACCGGAACGATAAGCCCCGCCATCGCCAGCACGTCATCTGCGCGATGCTCCCGACACCCACGATAGGTCTGCCAATTGTAAAACATTGAAAATAAATTAATTACAAGATGATCTCATTCACTAATTCATTTTTCGCAATAAATTTATTGCCGTAACTTTATAACAATAAACCTATTGCCAAGTGGAAAAGGAATGGATACATCCAAAAACAATTACCGGGGACGCTGCGACGGCCGAGCGATATTTACGGCGGGAATACATCAATGAAGAGTTCTGGCGGGAAGTACAAAAAGGCAATCATATTCTTTTTGTTGCTCCCCGGCGCGTGGGCAAAACTTCACTCATGAAAGACCTTGTTATCAATTGTCCTGAAGGTTATGTGTGCGTTTATGAAGACATTGAAGGAGTGAAAACCCGGAATGGATTTTATCAACGCATTTTCGAGCTGATTCTGCGTTGTGCACATCGAAGTAAATTTCAGGAGGCTAAGGTATTTATAAAGAGATGCACTGAAAAATATAGTATCAAAGAAATATCCACATCTGGAATCAAGATCGACGAAAACAAGATCGACTACGAGCGAGAGATACGGGAACTGATCCCACAATTGAAAGATGCCAAAGTGCACGCGGTGATATTTTTGGATGAATTTGCCGAGGTGATCTACAAATTCAAGGGTGATCAGCAGCAGGATGCCGTTGATATCCTGCATACCCTAAGGGAGATCAGGCACGATGACCATTTCTCCCATTTTACTATTGTTTATGCGGGTTCGATAGGTCTGGAATCCGTGATTAAGAACATTGACCGGCCTAAGTTGATCAATGACCTGCATCCGATTAAATTAGGAGCATTGACGGATGAGGAAGCGGCTGACTTGGTGAAAAAGGTGACCCGCGGTACTTCTATAAGGTTGTCGGCTCCGGTTTTAATCTATTTGAAGCGGAAGGTAGGATATTTTTTACCTTATTATTTGCAACTCATGATCGAGTCTATCGATGAGTTGGCCTTTAAGATCGGGAAGCCTAAAGTTACTGTGGAGATGGTTGATGAGGCTTTTCAACGCATCTTGGGAGAACGAAAAAACTTCGACGACTGGTTGGAGCGATTGAAGAGCTACCAACGTGATCATTTCCCATTTATCAATGAAATTTTAAAACATGCAGCTCACGAAGGAAACATCCCGATACAAGCAGTGTATGATAAGGCAAAGAAATACGATCGAACCGAAGACTATATGGATTTTATCGATGAACTTATCCGGGACGGCTATTTAACTGAATGCAATCCTCATGTCTATCGGTTCATTGCACCCTTTCTTAAAGAATTTTGGAAACAAAAATATCCTATATATGAAAAATGAGGGACTAGGATTTGATAGGTTTAATTACTATCAGAGCGCCAATGCACAAGCAGATGCTATAAAGGAGAATTTCCTGGTACGGAAATACGAATACAGTGTCATTTTGGAAGACCTGCTCCGGCATCCGGGCAAGGGCTCCGTGCAGCATTATCTTATTCTCGGCTCACGGGGTAGTGGCAAATCTACCTTGTTAAGGCGCATTCAGGTGGAGATCGATACAAATAAAAAGCTATTGCTCAACTATATCGCCCTAAACATGGCAGAGGAACAGGCCAATATTTATCGGCTGTTCGATCTTTTGGAAGAGATCGTTAAGGAATTGGAATCTCAGGGTTATGATATAACCTGGCCTTCGTCATCCAATGCCGAGACCTATTCCGAAGAGCTGTTGTCGGTGATCCATGAGGCCTTGGATAGCGTAGAAAAAAAATTAGTATTGCTACTGGACAATATAGACCGCGTCTTTGAAAATCTTGGTGAAGATGCCGCCGTGTTACGGGCGCATTTGCAAAATTTTGGCGATATAAAGATCATAGGTGGCAGCACCAGAATGACGGAGCATTTCTGGGCCTACGATCAACCATTTTATGAATTTTTCCGTGTATTGCAGCTGGAGCCTTTAGACAGGGAAGAGGTGCGGAGTCTGCTTTCAAATTGGGGTGAAAAGCTCAACACACCCCTGCTTAAAGAATTTATCGAAAAAAGGCCGGGGCAGTTGGAGACCGTCCGTATCCTCACTGACGGACTACCAAGAACGCTTCAATTCTTCGTCAATATCCTGCTCACACAAGAGCCTCAGACAGGCTACGATTATGTGCAACAGATCATGGATAAGGTGACGCCCTTGTACCAGGAGCGCCTGAGCCATCTGCCCCCGGCCCAGCGAAAGATCGTGCTACAACTCGCGTTCTGCTGGGAGTCCGTGGGCGCGGGTGAATTGGCAAAAGCCGCCCGGATGGAGAACCGGGTCGTCTCAGCCCAGTTGAACCAGCTCATCGATAAAGGCGTTGTGGACAAGATCCAAACCAGCACCAAGAATCACCTATACCGTTTATCCGAGCGATTCTTTAATCTCTGGCTGATCTTTACCCAAGGAAGTCCAAGGGAAAAGCGGCGGGCAAAGTATCTGGCGATCTTTTTGGAGAATTTTTATGATGCCGATGAACTAATTGAGCGGGCCAAGCAACATTTGGAATTATTGAAGGGAAAATCCATCGGATCGGATAAGGCAGCTCTTTTGACCAAAGCGTATTCTCAGGTTTCATGCATACCCAGCCGACTTCGAGACGATCTAATTGATCGGACCAGAGAATTATCGGATATCGATTTCGCGCTTAAAAATGAGTTGCCGCCGAAGATTACGGAAATTATTGGCGAAGTTAAAAAACTGGTAGGACGAGAGGAATGGGTCAAGGCGGAAGCATTGATACAGAGTATAGAACAAAATGATGGTACCAAGGAATATTTTATGTCGGCTATTGCTTCTGAAAGAAAGGAGACTTCGAAGGTAAAAGAGCTTCTATTATCGGCACTTGCGAAAGGGTTGAAAATAGCGAGTTGTCCAATTGCTAAAATCTACTATTATTATGAAGAATATGAACTTTCTGAAAAATATGCCAAGATTGGATTCGATAGTGAAGTTCCGGGTTGTACAGGAATTCTTGCATGTTCCTTGTACAGGAATAATAAAAACAAAGAGAGGGCACTATCGTTATTGAAGCAGGCACTTATTGAAAACCCTAACGATAAGGAGTCTCTTATGATGCTACCTGTTTTACAGGCCTGGAATGGCGCCTTTAAGGAAATGGAAGAGGCCTTAGAAGTCCTCATTAAAATGCACGATTATCCTCCACTTCGTGTATCGATTGATTTATTGGTTCATCGCCAGACAACATTTGTATCCGAACTATATAAACCCAGTAAATTGAAAGGCACTACTGATGATGAAGTTTTTATAGCCAAGCTGATTGTGGATGCATTGTTGTCAGAAGGATTATCAAAAAAAACGCCGCAAGTATTTGATGCAATTGTTGAAAAAATGCGTTTGTACATCTACCAGAGACAAGAATTTTACTATGGCTCGCAGGGGGCAACAACCTATTTGAACAAGAAAGCTCCCAGCGAGCGAGCCGCCAAGCGATAACCCCCCTTACGCCTTATTCGCGAGCTGACCACAAGCCGCATCTATATCCTTCCCCCGGCTCCGCCGCAACCGCGCATTGACACGGTTCTTCTCCAGATGCTGCATAAACTGCTGAATAGCGCTTTCCTCAGGCTTTGCAAAAAGTGCCTGATCGATGGGATTGTATTCGATGATATTCACGAGATCGGCAGGAACCTGGCGGAAGATCTTCACCAGTTCATCGGCGTCCTGCCTGCTGTCGTTAAAGTCCTTAAAGAGGATATATTCAAAGGTGATCTCGTTGCCGGTCTGCTGATAGAAATGATTCAACGCCTCGACCAGCGATTTGAGGTTGTTCGACTCGTTGATAGGCATGATCTCATTGCGCTTCTTGTCGTTGGCGGCGTGAAGCGAAACGGCCAGCTTGAATTTGACCTTGTCGTCGCCCAGCTGATGGATCATCTTGGCTACACCGGCAGTAGAAACAGTGATGCGCCGGGGACTCATCGCCAGCCCATCCGGGGCGGTAATGCGCTCGATGGCCTTGAGGACATTCTTATAGTTCAGCAGGGGTTCACCCATCCCCATGAAAACGATGTTGGTGAGCTTTTTCTCATACACCCGCTCCGACTGCTGGTTGATCAGCACCACCTCGTCATAGATCTCGTCAAAGTCGAGATTGCGTTTACGCTCCATATAGCCGGTGGCACAGAACTTACAGCTCAGCGAGCAGCCTATCTGCGAGGAAACGCAGGCCGTCTTGCGTTCGTCGGTGGGGATCAGGACACCTTCTACCAGGTGACCGTCAAAAGTGCGAAAACGGCTCTTGACCGTCCCATCCGCCGAATACTGGGTAGCATCGACCGCAAGCGCAGGCAAGGAGAAGTTGTCTGCAAGCAATAAGCGTAACTCCTTGCTCAGATTGGTCATCTCCTCAAAGCTATGGGCATGCTTGGCCCACAGCCATTCCCAGACTTGCTTTACCCGAAACTTTTTCTCCCCCAGCGTTTCAAAGTACTGTTCTAACTCACTCAGGTTCAGGTGCCGTATGTTCTTTTTCTCCGTTTTCACGCCGCAAAGGTACAAAAAATCTCAGGGACCCTTTGGTACATTCCATCCAGGGGCAGGGTCTATTAGATAATACCATGCATTCCAAGGCCCCACAAGACGAAAGATTCTGGCTCCTGGTCAGCCTCAAACTCTCCGGCGAAGCCACGCCCGAAGAGACCCACGAGCTCGCCAGCCTCCTGCGCGACCATCCGGAGTGGGGTCTACGCATGGAGCAGATGGCCAATCTCTGGCGCCAAAAACCCGCCGAATCCGGCAAGGAGGCCACCTTCAATCGCCATCTCCAACGCCTCAGCACCCACCTCTCCAACCCCGTCTTGCAATACGAGCAGGCCCCCGAACAAGCCACCGCCGGGCCGTCCGCGCCCCTCCCGTCGGACCACAAGCGCCACCCTGCCCTCGTGGCGCCGTCCGACTTCCGCGTGCCCGGCTTCCGCCGGCTAATCCCAGCTGCAGCAGCCGCAGCCCTCATAGGCGCGATCTTACTGATCATCCTCCAAACCCACCACAAAACCACCCCCGCAGAAGGCTTCAACACCGTCACCACCCGCGCGGCCTCCCGTTCCAAACTCCAGCTGCCCGACGGCACCCTCGTCTGGCTCAACGCGGACAGCAAGCTCACCTATAAAGTGTTCGACCAAAATCCCACCCGCGAAGTCCAGCTCGTCGGCGAAGCCTACTTCGACGTCGCAAAAGACAAAAACCGCCCCTTCATCCTCCATACCCAAACCATCGATATCCGCGTCCTCGGCACCGCATTCAACGTTCAATGCTACGGCAACGAAAGAAACACGGAAACCAGCCTGTTCCAGGGATCGGTAGAAGTCACCCTAAAGGACCTCCCCGACAAAAAGATCATCCTCCACCCCAGCGAAAAACTCACCGTCCATAACAACGAAATGGCCGTCTCCGACATCAAAACCAAAGAAGCCGACCCCGATGACGAGCCGGTGATGACCCTCGGCAAAGTCCACTACCAACAAAAGGACAACACCTATATCGAATCGCTCTGGACAAAGAACCAGCTTGCCTTCGACGACCGCTCGCTCGAAGAAGTAGCGAAACAGATCGAACGCTGGTACGGCGTCCACATCACCATCACCAGCGAAAAACTCAAGACCACCCGTTTCAGCGGCGTCTTCGAAGACGAAACCCTCGCCCAGGTCATGGAAGCCCTCAAGCTCATCGGCGACTTCCACTATACGATCCATAAAAACGAAGTCACCATCACCCCATAACTGCTCAGTAAAACGATTGTAAAACCAAAACACGCCGCATATGAAACCAATCACCTAGCCACCGACCCCCACACAAAAAAGCGAAGGATGTTGCACCACCCTCCGCTAAGTCAACCCTATTTTTCAATAGTCAACTCTAAATTATGCAAAAATTTAGATGCCGGGCGCTTTTTTGCGCACGCGGCACACTCATCAAATACCTGATGATGACCAAACTTGCCATTTTATTTATCGTCGCCTTCTCTACCCAGACCTTCGCCAAAAGCTACGGCCAGGACAAAAACATCAGCCTCCGGCTGGAAAACGTCCAGCTAAAAAAAGTCTTCAAGGCGATTGAGAACCAGGGCTTCTTCCGTTTCGTCTACAAAGACGACGCCCTACCCCACGCACAGCTCGTCAGCATCAGCGTCAAAGACGCCTCCCTCGATGACGTACTAAAAAAGATCCTCGCCGGCACACCCCTCACCTACCACAAGCTCAGCGACAACCTCATCGCCATCACCCACGTGCCGGGACAAAACAAGGCCGACGACGCACCCGCCGCCGAAAAAGCCCCGCCTATCACCGGGAAGATCACAAACGCCAAAGGCGAACCCCTGCCCGGCGTCACCATCCAGGAAAAAGGCACCAATAACGTGACAAGCACCCGCGACGACGGCACCTTCAGCATCGTCGTTACCACCCCAAACGCCACTCTCGTCTTCACCTACGTCGGATACCAGCAACAGCAGATCCAGCTAAAAGATCAGTCATCGATAAACATCACCCTTACCCCTGAAACCTCCGATCTCAACGAAGCCGTCGTCATCGGCTACCAAACGGTTCGGAAAAAAGACCTCACCGGCGCCACCGGCGTCGTGAATATGGCCAATGCCGAAAAGATCACCGGCGGCACCGTAGGCGAAACCCTCCAGGGCCTCGTCCCCGGCGTCACCGTCCGCAACCAGGGCAACCCGGGCATCCAACCCACCATCGAGATCCGCGGCGTAGCCAGCTTTACCACCAGCGACCCACTCTATGTAGTCGATGGGATGCTCGCCGACGATAACCCCATCCTCAACCCTAACGACGTCGCGAGCATCCAGATCCTCAAAGACGCCTCCGCCGCCGCCATCTATGGGTCACGCGCCGGCAACGGGGTCATCATCATCACCACTAAACACGGCAGAGCAGGCGCCCCGAAGATCAGCGTGTCGGCAAAATACGGCATCCAAACCCTGCCAAAGAAATGGAACGTCATGAACGCCGCTGACTATCTTAAAACGGACCAAACGGAATACGCCAATTCCGGCGTAGCCCTACCCGTCGGCGTCCAGGCCCAGATCAGCAACCCCACCATCAATACGAACTGGCAGGACGCCATCACCCGCACCGGTAACGACCAGGACTATAATATCTCCCTGTCGGGCGGCGGCTCCGGAACGACGTATTTTATCTCCGGCAATTTCTATAATAACCAGGGCGTGCTCATCGGCAACCAATACCACCGCCCCAGCCTCCGCATCAACACCGAAACCCACAAAGGCCGCCTTACCTTCGGCGAGAACGTCCTGCTGAATACCTCGCAGAACTACTACCC
>JAICXX010000235.1 GCA_025934485.1 Chitinophagaceae bacterium | reverse complement strand
TGAAGGACCTGCCGAAACGTTGCCGGGACATCTATTACCTGAGTAAAATAGAACACCTGAGCAATACCGAGATTGCCGATCGGCTGGGGATCAGTAAGCACACCGTCGAAAACCAGCTGGCAATCGCCGTGAAACACGTCCGGCTCAATTTCGGCAAAGTCGTGCTACTGTATCACTGATGGCCGAAAACCTCGTTGATGGCATCCAGGTAGTCGAATCCGTGCTGTTTATCCGGTTCAAGGTAGCTCCCCTCCGCCCATTCATTCCAGGCATTGATAGTAACTAATTTTGGCTGGTCCGGGTGGCTATCGAGGTACGATTTGGCCTGCAGCAAAAAGCGTTTGAAGTCCGCCGGGTTGGCATCGGTTACCATATCCACCAAACGCCCGGGAAAACGCGGGTTCGGATCCCAGCTCACCGATACATGCGGGAAAAAGGGCACAGTGAACTCCCGGCTGAAGGTTGTCCACCCCTCGATTGCCTTTTCACCCCATTGGGCGTACTTCGTCACCGGCACATAATGTACCCACTGATAGTTGGTGAGGCTTTTAATCCCGAATTCCAGCACCGTGTTGTTTTGGGTGACGCTGCTGTCGCCGGGAACGGCCGAAAGATTTTTGGGAATGGCTCCCCATAAGATCCCCTGGAGATGCAACCCGGGGAAACCCGCTTCTTTTGTTTTCTGCGTAAAATACGCGAGCGCCTCTTTGGCAGCTTTCGCCCCGCCCATGCCATTGATAAAGGTCGACAACTCATAAATGCTGAAGACCGGTTCCCCATTTATTTTGTAATAGTTGGGTTGGCTGAAATAATCCCTGATTACGTGGGCGATCATTTTTTTGAACGTCGGCAGGTCAACGCCGCCGCGCCAATAGATCTTGCTTTTGTCGGCTGCGGTATAATCCAGATAGGCGCTGTGGTCGTGGTTGGCCCACATGAGATAGAATTTCATTTTATTCCGGTTGGAAGCCCCCAGGAAACCTTTGTCCACGCCATTTTCCAGGAACGGCTTGCCGTCATACCAATACCAGTCGTAGATGAATACATTCACGCCATGCGATACCGCCGCATCGATCCGCTGTTCCACCGCTTTGGGGTCCGCCTCATTGGTATAGCCCCACAGCGGGACATGCGGCTGGTTATGACCAGGAAATTTTGGTTTGGCATTGTAAATCGCCTCCCATTCGCCTTTGCCGTCTTTGAATACCCCGATGTCCTTGAACCTGGCGTCCGGCTGATAGGCCGGCCACACGTATGCCGCGATATCATAGTGTGGCCGGCTGGTATCCTGGGCCTTCGCCGTAAAGCCCGGAAAAAGGATAAAAAAACCTGCAGTAAAAAAATAGCCTAAAAATTTAATAGCCATCGTCTTATTGATTGATTAATAGCCTGGATTTTCAACTAATTTGGGATTATTGGCCGTCCTGGCGATAGTAATGGGCAGATAATAGTTTTCCTGCCTGAATTGCGGAATATTGGAGCTGCCGTCCACATCGTCGATGATCTGGATCTGATATTTTCCGCTGGCGGCATCGAGGATATAGCGGATCCCGGACCAGCGCACCGAGAGATCGCTCGTTGCCGTACGCCATCTTCTCACGTCCCAATAGCGCTGTCCTTCGAACGCCAGCTCCACCTTCCGCTCATGGTGTATGGTGTCGCGGGTTATCGAGGTGAGCGGAACGATCCCCGCCCGGCTTCGAACCTGGTTCACGGCATTGAGCGCTTCGGCGGTATTCCCAAGCTCGAACGCCGCTTCGGCATCATTCAAAAGGATCTCGGCATACCGGAAGATAAGCCAGTCCTGTGCCGAAGTGGGCCAGCCCGAATTGGCTCCGGCCATATTGTCGTGGCTTTCGTCCAGGTATTTGAGGACGCCGATACCCGTACCCTGGAAATCCTGGTCGCCGGTTGCGGAAATCCCGTTGTACGTGCCCGAGGTTTGGATCGACCCGTCCGGCAGCCGGAGACCCGCATGAAAATCGAGCGTACTGCCTTTCCAGGCCGTACCCTGGGTATAGAAGGTGGCATAAAACCGGGGATCCTTGTTGGCCCAGATCGAATCGATGCTATACAACCCCTGCTGGATCGCGGTGCGATCGAGGGTGCCCGGTGTTCCATCGATGTGTTCGAACGACTCCGCCAGTTCCAGGTAAGCCTGGTCATACAGGCCGCGGCTCCAGGCCTGCGGGCGGGGACAATTGAAGAAGTCGACACACCAGCCGTTCCCGCCGGTAAATTCATTATTCGCGTCGTGCTTTTTGCAAAAAATGACTTCGCTGTTATTTTTTACCAGAAAGATATTCCTGAAATTGGTGATCTTGTCCGCATCCAAAGCATACAGGGCGTACTTACCGCTGTTGATGATCGCCTGCGAGGCCGTGTAAGACTTTTGGTAATACGCGTTGGCGAGATTGGCCGGGATACCCACGACCCCGTTCAGCTGCACCGTTCCGAATTGCGCTATGCTGCCGGCATACAACGCCGCCCGGCTTTGCAAAGCCAGCGCAGCATATTTTGAGGGATGGCCTAATTGATCGGCGCTCACCACATCGGGCAGGCCGGCCGCGCAGGTGTCCATTTCGGAGATGATGAAGTCATAGATACGCTGCTCCGTCGCCCTTGCCGGGTAGAGTGTCGAATCCGGATCGGTGAGGTTTTGTACCTTGGTTATCAACGGGATCCCGCCATAGCGTTTTACCATGGAAAAATAGGCAAAGGCCCGCAGGAAACGGGCTTCCGCCAGCATGGAGCTTTTCTGCGCCGCCGTTAACGGGGTGGTGGGTATATGTTCGATGAATTGGTTGATTTCGCGCACCGTTCCATAACCCCACCAGTCCAAAAGACCCCCGCTGATGTTGAGATTCCCATATTTATACAGGTAGGCCGTACTGGGTTTCCAATCCCGCCATTGCGGAAAACATTCGTCTGAAACGTCGTTGACATCGAACGCATACCATACCGCATCGCCGGACCAGCCGTTGCCGCTGCAGTCATTACCCAGGACCGGCATGTCGGAATAGATCTGTGTGAGATAGGCGTTGATCAGGGCGGGATCGTTCCACACATTGGCATCCGAGATGATATTGAGCGGCGTTTTATTCAACGCCTCCCTGTTACAGGAGAAAAATATCCCGGCGCTCAATGTACTGAATATAAAAAGAAGCTTTTTCATGATGGCTTAAATTAAAAGTTGAGATTCAAACCCGCCGACAACGTTCTTTGCTGCGGATAGTAATACCCCGCATTGCCGGATGGCGCTTCTGGATCGAGCTTGTATTTGGCGAGCGGGTTAAGTGTCAGAAGATTGGTTCCTGCGATATAGATACGCACATTCTTTATGCCGTGTCCGGACAAGAGGTGGTGTGGCAGATTATAGCCCAGGGCAAGCGCTTTCAAGCGCAAATAGCCTGCTTTTTTATAATAAAAATCCGAGAACAGGGTATTGGTGTTGGCGCCGCCGAGACGCGGAACGCCGGCCGAAGCCTTATTGGTTTCGGGCGTCCATCGCTGATCATAGATGACCTGTGAAAAATTGATCCCGCCCAGCTGCAGATTTACATTCGAATAATACCCGAATGCTCCCTGAAGAAGGCCCTGGAGATCGAAGTCCTGGTATTTCAAGGCGATGGTAGCACCGGTGGTCCATTCGGGAATGGTGCCTTTCCCGATCTTGACCTGGTCTTTCCAGTCCAGTACCCCGTCGTTATTCACATCCGTGTATTTTACGTCCCCGGGTTTCAGCTGTGCATTTCCTCCGGGATACTGAAATTTCAGCGCGTCGATTTCCTGCTGACTGGTAAACACCCCGTGCGATTTGTAACCGAAGGTGACATCGGTCCACTGACCCGACAATTGATAGATCCGCTTTTGATTGGGATCGGTATAGACGGGTTCCTCGTAGTGCCCCCATTTGGCGCGGGCCCAGGCGAGATTGGCGGAAATCGAATAATTCAGTCTGCCCCAATTTCCACTGGTGCCCAGGCTTAGCTCGAAACCCCGGTTGCTCAGACTATTCAGGTTTTCCTGGGGTAGTGTGGCGCCAAAGGTGCTCGGGAGGGTGAGTATCCTGGTGGCCGGAATCCCGGTGAGGTTTCTATGAAAAACATCTATCGTCCCGAATATTTTTCGTTTCAAAAACGAGAAATCGGTACCCGCATCATAAATGGTTACCTTTTCCCAGGTCAAATTGGGGTTGGCGAGACCGGTCGAGACGATGCCCAAAGACGTACTCGTGCCGAATAGCCATTGTCCGCCAAAAGTGTAGCCGGTCAGGTATTGAAAATTACCCACATTGTCGATACCGGAGCTGCCATAGCTGGCCCGTACTTTCACCTCGTCGACCCATGTCTGCCGTTGCAGAAAGTTCTCCTGGTCCATCCGCCAGCCTGCCGAAAAGCTGGGAAAATAACCCCATCGGTGTTCAGGCGGGAATTCGGCCGAAGCATCCGCGCGGAAGATCGATTCCAGCAGATATTTATTCTTATAGGAATAATTGACGCGGCCCACATAGCTGGCACGGCCCATCTGTGTCGCCGAGCTGTTGGCCGAGCTCGTTTGAACCGCGCCGGCATATAGCTCCTGGATATCCTCCGTTAGAAAATTGGTCCGCGCGGCAGTGAGGAAGGTGGTCGAATAGTCGATGGCCTCATACAGCGCCAAGGCGGTAACGTGATGATCCAACCCGAAGCTGTGATCATAATTCAGCGAGAACTGGCGGTCGATGTTTTCGGCCGAGTTCTCGTTGTAGGTCAGCTGGGCCTGTGTTCCCAGGGCGCCCGCAAGGGTATATTGCTGAGAGGAATAGTCATAGGTATAAAAGCTATAGGGCTTGACAAAATATTTCTCGGTAGAAGATATCTTATTGTAGTTGATAAACGCCTTTGCGCTTAGTCCGCTCACGGGCTTGATCTTATAAACGGCGCCGAAGGTGCCTTTCAGGTTCTGGCTGTTCACGTTGTCGAAACCGGCGATGTCTTCGTTGGAGATAAGCGCGATGCTTCCCACACCCTGACCGTTGGCATAGGAGTTGTAGGTCGGGTCGGGAAATTTGGAAGGATAGATCGGCAGGGAGTTCCACAGGTCCTGCCACAGGGTATTGATCCCGGCGCCTTCGCCCCTGTTGGGCTGGGATTTGTATTCGGCCACATCGGAGATATCCAGCTGGATCGATAAGTTGTCGCTGATCCGGGCGTCGAGGTTGGATTGGACATTGTATCGTTTATAGCCGCCGCCGTTTTTCCGCCAGATGGGATTTTGGTCGAGATAGCCGAAAAAGCCGAAGTATTTTATGTTCTCTGTTCCGCCGCGTACCGAAAGATTTTGATTGGTTTGCGATGCAAAAGGCTTTGTCGCGACTTTTTCCCAATTGGTATTCGGATAGGCGGGATCCGTTCCCGTTGCATATTTGTTGATCTGATCCTGGGTGTACGGCGCCGGTTTTCCCTGGTTTGTATAAAGCTCGTTTTCCAGCTGCGCATATTCTGCGGAGCTCACGGGTTGGGCCATATAAGTGTTATCCTGCAGGGAATACGAGGAGTTGAAGTTTATTTCGGGTTTTTCTGCTTTCCCGCGTTTGGTCGTGACGAGCACCACTCCGTTACCCGCTCTCGATCCGTAGATGGAGGCGGCGCCGTCCTTGAGGATGCTGATGGATTCGATCTCATTGGGGTCGATATTGTTGAAATCCGATTCGACGCCATCGACGATCCAAATGGCCGACCCATAGCCCCGGATGCTAATGGATGCCTGGTCGGCGCCCGGCTGGCCGCTGGTTTGTTGAGAGATCAATCCGGGCAGCCGTCCGGCCAGCGAGTTGATGGTGCTGGCAACGGGCGCAGCCGTGATATCTTCTGTTTTGACGCTGGAGATCGATCCGGTTATGGTCCCTTTCTTTTGCGTTCCGTATCCGACGACTACGATGTCGTTCAGGCTGTTGGCTTTGGGCATAAGGCTCACATTTACCGAGGTTCTGCCGCTGATGCGTATCTCCTTGCTGGTATAGCTTACGCTGCTGAATTCGAGGATGGTGTCGGTGGCGGTAACGACAATGGAAAATCTGCCGGATTTATCGGTCGTCACCCCGCGTTCGGTGCCTTTGATCGTAACGGAAACCCCGGCGATGGGTTGATTTTGATCGTCTGTCACCAGGCCCGTGACGACGCTCCGCCCGATGGAGCTTTCGGAAGAAGCCCTGGGCTTCGCCGTTAGGATGACGTTCTTGTTTCTCAATACATAACTGAAGGGCTGGGTCGCAAAACAGGCATTCAGCGCGGTTTCCAGCGGAGCGTTTTTGATGTCTAACGTCACCAGACTGCCCTGGCTTAGCAATTGTTCGTCGTAAAGAAAATGGTAGCCACTTTGTTGCGACAGGTCCTCCAAAACTTTGTCGAGGGGCGCATTTTTTACATTGAGTGTGATCTTTTGTGCGTAACTTGACGCTGAGGGGTGCAGAAAAGTGGCAAAGCAGATTAGAATTGTTAGTTTCATCTCTATAGTAAATTAAGTTTCGCGCGGAAGGGGGATTCCACAAAATCAAGCAATCATTCTTGCATTCGATGAGCTAGGCTGGGATGGGTATTAGTTTTCTTTTACAATAATCCTCCTTTCTTTTATGGTGAAGTGGGCTATGCCGGTCAGTTCAAGGTAGGAGAGGATCTCTTCGATCGTTTGGGTGCGGGACACCGTCCCGCCTAATAGTCTATTGGTTTCTTTCCCCTGGTATTCCACGTCGACATTGTACCATCTGGCTATTTTTCGCAGCGCGGTGCGCAGATCCTCTTTTCTAAAGGAGAAATAGCCGTTCTTCCAGGCAACCGCGTCGTCGACATTGATCGTTTTCACGGCTATTGCTCCCGCGTCATGATCGACAACAGCCTGCTGTCCCGGCGCCAGCAAGACCTTCTTTTCGCCTTTACCAACAACGACGGTGCCCTCCAGCAATGTTGTTTTATCAGCAGGATCATCATCGTAGGCCGAAACATTGAAATGGGTTCCCAATACTCTAACCGTCGATTTGGCGGTCGACACGGTAAAAGGCATCGCCGTGTTCCTGGCCACTTCAAAATAGGCTTCCCCGGTCATTTCCACATGCCGTTCGCTGCCGGTAAAGGCGGTAGGATATTTAAGCGAAGACGCGGCGTTCAGCCAGACCAGGGTACCATCGGGCAGGGTCACCTCGTACTGGCCTCCTTTCGGGATGAGTAGGGTATTGAAAGCAACGGCCGAAGAAGGCTGGCCGGCGGCATTGCCCGGTGCATAGACCAACTGCCCGTCTTTGACTTTCTCGATGGTAAGTTTGCCTGCCTGCGCGATCCTGCCGTTGCCGGTACTGTAGAGGTCTATTTGTTCGCCATTGCCGAGGATCAGGATCGCCTTATTGGTGCCGGGCTGGATATTATTGCCGGGTTTGCGCGAAACGACCGTGGCCGGGATGGGGCTATCCGCATGTTTCCTGGAAATATAGGTTTCGCAAAGTATCCCCAGCACCAGGGAAGCCGCAACGGTCCAGGCGATCCATCTCGTGGGCCGCACGGATCGGAGCCGCGTCTTTCGCGCTTCGATGTTCCCAAATATGCGCTGTTTAATGCCTTCCTGGCCGGGGATAGGCACGTCGTCGCTGAAGTCGGCGATGTCGAATTTATCGGTATAGTTTAACAGCGAGGCTATTTCCTCGGGCGTCGCTATACCCGAAATGTACCGCTCATAGAGTAGAAGGTATTCTTCCCTAGTCATTATAGCCTATTTGGTTACTATCAATGAGGGGAAAATGCGGCCGACCTCCCATAAAAAAGGAAATTATTTTTAATATTTACAATTGGGCCTTGGCGTATTCGTCTGCTCCCTTGCGAGCTGTTCCGGCAGTGGGCGCAGCGGCAACGCCGAAATGCGGGCAAAGGTGGATTCTTTGACAAAGGTTCTGAAGATGTATGCCGACGGCAGCAATACTCTTGAAAACCATCTCGTCAAATCTTGTTCTTCTGTTCTTCCCCCCGCGACTCCGGAGCAAGAGGGGCTGTTTTCCTCGCTTGTTAAAGAAGCGGACATCTAGCCGGTTGCTCCCGAAGGAGGCAACTGATCCGGGAGCCGCTTGCGGTCCCTCTCTGTCTTTAGCGCATTTATACACTAGGTTGGGAAACCAGGAAACCATGAGGATGGAGCAATGGCCGTATCGTCCTGAGTATCTTGGCCGTCTGGTAGTCGCGATACTGGTGATAGATGAAATCCCCGGCGTCTACCCGTCTTTCTTCCTGTGACCAGTCGTGCAATGGCATACAAAAAGGATCTTTAGACTGACGATCACGTAGATACGCCGCCAGGGGATATAGGGCAGCGCTTCGGCTGCTTGAGCTTAAATTCGTCTAATAGCGTTTCCAGGCTATTTAGCACATCTTTGTTAAACATCTTGTACCATG